>NZ_JAMJFW010000022.1:0-79185 GCF_023544405.1 Enterobacter cloacae complex sp. OE43NF | reverse complement strand
CACCTCGGGTATGTACACATTTAATACAGACCATTCAGTAGTACTCACAGAGGAAAAAGTCGCGTGTTCAAAGGCTATGAGGCTGGAAATTCAGTTATTACCCTTTATACTGCCCTATCGCCATAAAGCACGGCCATTACGGGTTAAACATATCAATGAGTCAGACTGAAACTACCGCCCCGAGCAAATTCTCCCTTCTCCCCGGGAGCATCACCCGTTTCTTTCTTCTTTTGATCGTTGTGCTGTTGGTCACGATGGGGGTTATGGTTCAGAGCGCGGTGAACGCCTGGCTGAAGGATAAGAGCTATCAGGTCGTTGATATCACGCATGCCGTGCACAAGCGCATTGACACCTGGCGCTACGCCACCTGGCAGATTTACGACAATATCGCGGCCGCCCCGGCGACGTCCTCAGGCGAAGGGCTGCAGGAAACGCGACTGAAGCAGGACGTTTACTACCTGGAAAAGCCGCAGCGCAAAACGGAAGCGCTTATTTTCGGCTCGCACGACAGCGCGACGCTTGAGATGACGCAGCGCATTTCAACCTATCTCGATACCCTCTGGGGTGCCGAGACGGTGCCATGGTCGATGTACTATCTGAACGGTCAGGATAACAGCATGATCCTGATTTCGACCCTGCCGCTTAAAGATCTCTCCTCGGGTTTTAAAGAGACGACCGTGGGCAGCATAGTCGATTCCCGCCGGGCAGAAATGCTGCAGCAGGCGAACGCCCTTGATGAACGCGAAAGTTTCTCTTCCCTGCGCCGTCTGGCCTGGCAAAATGGCCATTACTTTACCCTGCGCACCACCTTTAACCAGCCAGGACATCTGGCGACGGTTGTGGCGTTCGATCTGCCAATTAACGATCTGATCCCGCCGGATATGCCGCTCGACAGCTTCCGCCTGGAGCCGGACAGCAGTACCCAGAACATGCGTGCTACCTCGGATAAAGAGGCCGCAGAAAGCGTTTCTATCTCCTTTAACGGCTCGAAGATTGAAATTGCCTCTTCGCTGAACTCAACCGGTATGCGCCTGGTGTGGCAGGTGCCGTTTGGCACGCTGCTGCTCGACACCCTGCAAAATATCCTGTTACCGCTGCTACTGAATATTGGGCTACTGGCGCTGGCGCTGTTTGGCTACAGTACGTTCCGTTTCCAGCCCGGGCGTCAGAGCGATGCCTCAACGGTCCCGGCCGGAACCAGTAATGAATTGCGCGTATTACGCGCCCTGAATGAAGAAATCATCTCAGTACTGCCGCTGGGTGTGCTGGTTCACGACCAGGAAGCCAACCGCACGGTGATGAGCAATAAAATTGCCGACCATCTGCTGCCGCATCTTAACCTGCAGAACATCACCACCATGGCGGATCAGCATCAGGGGGTGATTCAGGCCACCATCAATAATGAACTGTACGAGATCCGTCAGTTCCGCAGCCAGGTCGCCTCCCGCACGCAGATCTTCATTATTCGCGATCAGGATCGCGAAGTACTGGTGAACAAAAAACTGAAGCAGGCGCAAAGACTGTATGAGAAAAATCAGCAGGGTCGCGCCGCGTTTATGCAAAATATTGGTGATGCCTTCAAACAGCCATTAAGAACGCTGGCGACGCAGGCGGCGGCGTTGAGCACGCCTGAAAGCCAACAGCTGGCAAGCCAGGCGGATTCGCTGGTGCGGATGGTGGATGAGATCCAGCTCGCGAACATGCTTGAGAACGACTTCTGGAAAGGCACGCCGACCCTCTTCTCGATTCAGGATCTGATTGACGAAGTGGTGCCGGAAGTTCTGCCGGTGATTAAGCGCAAAGGTCTGCAGCTGCTGATCAACAACCACCTGCCGGCCAACGACGAACGTCACGGCGATCGTGAGGCGCTGCGTCGTATTCTGCTGATGATTATTCAGTACGCCGTCACCACCACGCAAATTGGCAAAATCACGCTTGAGGTCAATACCGACGAGTCCGCGGAGGATCGTCTGACGTTCCGTATCCTCGATACCGGTGAAGGCGTTACAACCAGTGAGATTGATAATCTGCACTTCCCGTTCCTGAACGATACCCAAAGCGATCGCTACGGTAAGGCCAATGCCCTGACCTTCTGGCTGTGCGATCAGCTGGCACGCAAGCTTGGCGGCCATCTGAACATTAAAGCCCGTGAATCACTTGGCACCCGTTATTCGCTGCACGTAAAAATGGCCGCCAATCCTCAGGAAGAAGATGAAGAACGCCTGCTGGACGATGTGGTTGTGATGGTGGATGTGACCTCGAACGAGATCCGCAATATCGTGGTACGCCTGCTGGAAAACTGGGGTGCGGCCTGCATCACGCCGGATGAAAGACTCTCAAGTCAAGAATTTGATCTGTTTTTAACTGATAATCCGTCTAATCTTACTGCCTCCGGCTTGCTTTTAAGCGATGATGAGCCAGGCGTGCGAAAAATCGGCCCAGGCCAGCTGCGCGTCAACTTTAATATAAGCAATGCGATGCAGGAAGCTGTACTACAACTAATAGAAGAGCAACTGGCGCAGGAAGAGATAGCGGAATCCCCGTTAGGCGGCAATGAAAATGCCGAGCTTCACGCCAGCGGATATTATTCACTCTTTGTTGATACAGTACCAGATGATGTTAAGCGGTTGTATACTGAGTCCGCTGCGAATGATTTTGCAGCGCTGGCGCAGACAGCACACCGGCTTAAAGGGGTGTTTGCCATGCTTAATCTGGTTCCCGGCAAGCAGTTATGTGAAACGCTGGAACATCTAATTCGTGAGAAAGATGCCTCTGGCATTGAAAAATACATCAGCGACATTGACGCCTACGTCAAAAGCTTGCTGTAGCAAGGTAGCCTAATACATGAACAATATGAACGTAATTATTGCCGATGACCATCCGATTGTACTGTTCGGTATTCGCAAATCACTTGAACAGATCGAGTGGGTGAATGTAGTCGGTGAATTTGAAGACTCTACAGCACTGATCAATAACCTCCCAAAACTTGATGCACACGTGCTCATTACCGATCTCTCCATGCCTGGAGACAAATACGGTGATGGGATCACGCTCATCAAATATATTAAACGTCACTTCCCGGACATCTCGATCATTGTTCTGACCATGAATAATAACCCGGCGATTCTGAGCGCCGTGCTGGATCTGGATATCGAAGGGATTGTACTGAAACAGGGCGCACCAACTGACCTGCCTAAAGCGCTGGCTGCGCTGCAGAAAGGCAAAAAGTTCACCCCTGAGAGCGTCTCTCGTCTGCTGGAAAAAATCAGTGCAGGTGGCTACGGTGACAAACGTCTGTCGCCAAAAGAGAGCGAAGTTCTGCGTCTTTTCGCTGAAGGTTTCCTCGTGACCGAGATTGCCAAGAAGCTGAACCGCAGTATTAAAACCATCAGTAGCCAGAAGAAATCAGCCATGATGAAACTGGGCGTGGACAACGATATCGCGCTGCTGAACTATCTCTCCTCCGTGACGCTGAGCGCGACGGATAAGGATTGATCCAGGACGGGTGTGCGTTCTGATGCCCTCACCCCGTCCCTCTCCCACGGGGAGAGGGTGAAAAGTAAAAGGCCCTTACGGGCCTTTTTTATGTCCGCGTTTTTCTCACGCGATCCGCGTAAATCGACAATGTCTGCTTCAGTACGTCCAGCGTAACCGGTTTCGACAGACAACTGTCCATTCCTGACTCCAGGCAGCGCTGTTTCTCTTCCGCCAGCGCATTCGCCGTGACGCCAACCACCGGCAACGTCAGACCAAGCTGGCGGATACGCTGCGTCAGACGATAGCCGTCCATATTGGGCATATTCACGTCGCTGAGAACGATATCAATATGGTTTTTACTGAGCACATTCAGCGCATCCACGCCGTCATTAGCGGTCTTACATTGATAACCCAGCGAGCCCAGCTGGTCAGCCAGCAGGCGACGGTTAATCGGATGGTCATCCACGACCAGAATCATCATATCGTCGTTCACCGACGCCAGCGATTCCGGTGACGGCAGGGTCGCCGCGCCATCGTTCTCTTCGAGCTGCACGCTGTAGATGCGCGCCAGCAGCCCCAACAGCTCATGTGGCGTCGCCACACTGTGAACCCACTCGCCCGGCGCACGCTCAACCGGAATACCGATGTGACGACGACAAAACATCACCACGCCCCTTCCCTGCCACGGTTGCGCCAGCGTGTCATCGGTGATCAATACATCGTCCACGTCCGGCGTCTGGCCTTCATAACGGGAAACCCGCACGCCGCTGTGGTTCAGCAGTGCCGTCAGATAATCATTCAGCGAGGCGTTGTGCACCGCCAGCCAGCAGCGCTTATCGCTCAGGCCGTCAACCGTCGTTTTCGCCGGATACTGCGCAGAATAGAGCGGAATACGAATGGTGAACTGGCTGCCCATACCGGGTTCGGTATCCACCGAGATATCGCCGTCCATCATGCTGACGAGCTTCTCACAAATTGCCAGCCCCAGTCCGGTCCCCTGGAAGTTACGCTGCACGCCGGTACCAACCTGGAAGAACGGGTCAAACAGACGAACCACTTCCTTCGCCGGGATCCCAACGCCGGTATCACGCACGCGAATGCTCAGGTAGTCCCCTGCCCGGCACACATGCAACACGATACAGCCAATGTCGGTGAACTTGATGGCGTTACTGAGCAGGTTCGAAATGACCTGCTGCAGACGCATAGGATCGCCATGCAGCGTCAGCGGTACGTCTGGCTCAATAAAGCAATAGAGACCCAGCTGTTTACGTACCACCAGCGGCAGATAGTTGGCGCTGATGTGGTTCATCACCTCGCGCGGAGAGAACTCGCGCGGTTCAATTTTCAACTGCTCGGACTCAATTTTCGAGAAGTCGAGAATGTCGCTGATGATTTTCAGCAGCAGGCTTGAGGAGTTGTTCATCGCCGTCACCAGGCGATCAACGCCTTTCGGCAGCTCTTTGGTTTGCAGCAGATCGAGGTTGCCGATAATCCCGTACAGCGGCGTACGCAGTTCGTGACTGACGGTGGCAAGGAACATGGATTTCGACTGGCTGGCCTGCTCTGCCGCCTGGGCCATCTCCTGCAAAGACTCTTCCATCTTCACACGTGCGGAGACATCCACCAGCACGCAAATCGCCACGTTTTCATTGCGATAGCGCGAATGCACGAAGCTAATTTGTAAGTTGGTGTGGGTGCTGGTCAGCACGTCGACAAAATTCACCTGCTGACCACAGATAATTTGCGTCAGCCTTTGCCGGTCCTCGTGCGTCAGCATGTTCAGGTAGTTATGCGCCAGTTCATTACTGAGGATATTGGTGCCGTCCTGGGTGCGCAGGATACAGATCCCCACCGGTGCGGAGGCAACAATCTTACGGTTAAACTGCTCGTGTTCCTCCAGACGCTGGGCATCACTTTCAGCGGGGATAAAAATCTTCCGCTCATACATCCGCGCCAGGGTAAACAGCGCGCCACCGGCCAGCACGTTCAGCAGGATGGCATTCATGATAAGAATACGGATCCGCTCAAGCACCATATCCACAGGCAGGGAATAGACAATACTCAGCGACGATGGCGGTAAGCTTTTCTTCAGCACCAGCTCACGGAATCCTGAGGTATAGCCAAACCACGAACGCTCCTGCATCCAGTGCGGATCGACGTTCAGGCGATTATCCGGCCCGGTGAGTGAAATCAGGGGATGGCCGTTCTCATCCAGAATGGTCACTCCCATCGGCAGGCTGCCCGGCGTGAAGAAGTTTTCCATGCGGATGGTCTGTTCAATGCCCAGCAGCGCCTGCAGGCGATTGCCCAGATAAACCGGCGTCAGCGCATAGAAATAGCCCACACCCATGCGCGGCCCCTGGCTTATCCAGAAGATGTTATTCCCGCGCTCGTCCTGCGGCGCATTGCGGTATTTCAAAATGCGTTCATGCAGGCTTTTCAGCGCATCATCACGTTCAACGGGCACATCGCGCAGGCCAAAGTCGGCCATGCAGAGGTTTTCACTGCCAATCAGGAATACGCGGTTCAGGTCATAGGCGGCGGAGAAGTTGTCGCGCCAGTAGCGCATAAACCAGGAGAGCGATTCCAGGGAACCGCGCCAGGTGTTGCTCATGGCGGAGCAGTCGGAATCCGGGAACAGCGGCTCGAAATCCGGTACTTCGGTTTTATCATTACGCCCGCGGATGGCAAGAATACCGTTTTCCGCCGTCAGGCGATTTTCGGCAATGTACTTCAGCTCCTTCATCACGTCGGAGGTGCGCTGAATATAGCGCTGGGCCTGATCGGAACTTAGGTTAAATTCCTGACGGATCTCCGCTTCTTTCTGGTGCAGCGCGTTGACGATGTAAAACACCGAGGACAAGGCCACCAGTAACCAAAGCAAGAGCGCCAGCGCCCGAAACAGATAGCGAGAGACTTTCAGCGTGGTTCGAAAGGAGACGAGGTATTTCAAAGGGGCGAGGCTCCGCCGTCGGGGTCAAAAAGAATGTGGTTAAGGTAGCGGTAAACGCGGCTTGTCGCAACGTTGACTTGTCTGCATCTGCAAAAGAAAAGGGCCGGAATCCGGCCCTTTATGCGTCAGGAGACATTACTCGTCAGCGTCATCCGCTGCATCATCGTCGGTGTCCACTTCCGGTGCGATGTCATCATCACCTTCCGCGACGCTACCGTCGATGGAGTCGAGCTCTTCGTCGTCCACCGGCTCAGCAACACGTTGCAGACCCACCACGTTTTCATCTTCCGCCGTACGGATGAGGATAACGCCCTGGGTATTACGACCCACCACGCTAATCTCCGACACGCGGGTACGCACCAGCGTACCGGCATCGGTGATCATCATGATCTGATCGGCATCGTCTACCTGCACCGCGCCCACAACGGAACCGTTGCGCTCGGTCACCTTGATAGAGATAACGCCCTGCGTGCCACGCGACTTGGTTGGGTATTCCCCTTCCGCGGTACGTTTACCGTAACCATTCTGCGTCACGGTCAGGATAGCCCCTTCTCCGCGCGGAATAATCAGAGAAACGACGCTGTCTTCGCCCGCCAGTTTGATACCGCGAACGCCCGTTGCGGTACGACCCATTGCGCGGACGGCGTCTTCTTTGAAGCGCACCACTTTACCGGCTGCGGAGAAGAGCATGACTTCATCTTTGCCTGAAGTCAGATCGACGCCAATCAGCTCATCGCCTTCGTTCAGGTTCACCGCGATGATACCGGCAGAACGTGGACGGCTGAACTCGGTCAGCGCGGTTTTCTTCACGGTACCGCTGGCGGTCGCCATAAAGACGTTCACGCCCTCTTCGTACTCGCGTACCGGCAGAATGGCGGTGATACGTTCGTTCGCTTCCAGCGGCAGCAGGTTAACGATCGGACGACCACGTGCACCACGGCTCGCTTCCGGCAACTGGTAGACCTTCATCCAGTACAGACGACCCCGGCTGGAGAAGCAGAGGATGGTGTCATGGGTGTTCGCCACCAGCAGACGGTCAATAAAGTCTTCTTCTTTAATACGTGCCGCAGATTTGCCTTTACCACCACGACGCTGTGCTTCGTAGTCAGTTAACGGCTGATACTTCACGTAGCCCTGGTGAGACAGGGTCACAACAACGTCTTCCTGGTTGATCAGGTCTTCGATGTTGATATCTGCGGAGTTGGCGGTGATTTCGGTGCGACGCTCATCGCCGAACTGATCGCGGATCAGCTCCAGCTCTTCGCGGATCACTTCCATCAGGCGCTCTGCGCTGCCCAGGATGTGCAGCAATTCAGCGATCTGCTCCAGCAGCTCTTTATATTCGTCGAGCAGTTTTTCATGCTCAAGGCCGGTCAGTTTCTGCAGACGCAGATCCAGAATCGCCTGGGCCTGCTGTTCAGTCAGGTAGTACTGACCATCACGCACGCCGAATTCAGGTTCCAGCCACTCAGGACGCGCGGCGTCATCACCTGCACGCTCCAGCATTGCCGCAACGTTGCCCAGATCCCACGGACGGGAAATCAGCGCGGTTTTCGCTTCCGCCGGGGTTGGCGCGCGACGGATCAGCTCGATGATCGGATCGATGTTGGCCAGCGCCACGGCCAGTGCCTCAAGGATGTGGGCACGGTCACGCGCTTTACGCAGTTCGAAAATAGTACGACGGGTCACCACTTCGCGGCGGTGACGGACAAACGCGCTTAGGATCTCTTTCAGGTTCATGATCTTCGGCTGACCATGGTGCAGTGCAACCATGTTGATACCGAAGGAGACCTGCAGCTGGGTCTGAGAGTACAGGTTGTTCAGCACAACCTCGCCCACCGCGTCACGTTTGATTTCAATCACGATGCGCATACCGTCTTTATCAGACTCGTCACGCAGCGCGCTGATGCCTTCAACACGTTTTTCTTTTACCAGCTCGGCGATTTTTTCAATCAGTCGCGCTTTGTTCACCTGATACGGGATCTCGTGAACAATGATGGTTTCACGGCCGGTTTTGGCATCTGCTTCCACTTCGGCGCGGGCACGGATGTAAATCTTGCCGCGACCGGTGCGGTACGCTTCTTCAATACCACGACGACCGTTGATGATGGCCGCCGTCGGGAAGTCCGGGCCCGGGATGTGTTCCATCAGCCCTTCAATGCTGATGTCTTCATCGTCGATATAGGCCAGGCAGCCGTTGATCACTTCGGTGATGTTGTGCGGCGGAATGTTGGTCGCCATCCCTACGGCGATACCGGACGAACCGTTCACCAGCAGGTTAGGGATCTTCGTTGGCATGACGTCAGGAATTTTTTCCGTGCCATCGTAGTTATCAACGAAATCAACCGTCTCTTTTTCCAGGTCGGCCATCAGCTCATGGGCAATTTTCGCCAGACGGATTTCCGTATAACGCATTGCCGCGGCGGAGTCGCCGTCGATAGAACCAAAGTTACCCTGACCATCTACCAGCATGTAACGCAGCGAGAAAGGCTGCGCCATACGAACGATGGTGTCGTACACCGCGGAATCACCATGGGGATGGTATTTACCGATTACGTCACCAACGACACGGGCAGATTTTTTGTAGGCTTTATTCCAGTCATTGCCCAATACGTTCATGGCGTATAGTACGCGACGGTGTACCGGCTTCAGGCCATCGCGGACGTCCGGCAGCGCACGGCCAACAATGACCGACATCGCATAGTCCAGATAGGAGCTCTTCAGCTCTTCCTCGATGTTAACCGGTGTAATTTCTCTCGCAAGGTCGCTCATCTAACCGCTATCCCTCTACTGTATCCCGGATTCAAAGGTCGCAAATTATAACACAGCCGCGGTGATACAGGTAAACCTATACGCTTTATTCACAGGGATTGCCTGATATACTCATTCGTCTTGCTAAATAAGGAGTAAAAGCGCCCATGAATGCCGAAAAATCCCCGGTGGCTCACAACGTAGACCACGAAGAGATTGCCAAATTTGAAGCGGTGGCGTCCCGCTGGTGGGATCTCGAAGGTGAGTTCAAACCTCTGCATCGCATCAACCCGCTGCGTCTGGGCTATATCGCGGAGCGTTCCGGCGGTCTGTTCGGTAAAAAAGTGCTCGATGTCGGCTGCGGCGGCGGCATCCTGGCAGAGAGCATGGCGCGCGAAGGGGCCACCGTCACCGGCCTGGATATGGGTTTTGAACCGTTGCAGGTTGCCCGTCTGCATGCCCTGGAGTCCGGGATTCAGGTGGAGTACGTGCAGGAAACCGTTGAGGAACACGCGGCAAAACATGCGCACCAGTACGACGTGGTCACCTGCATGGAGATGCTGGAGCACGTTCCCGACCCGCAGTCCGTCGTCAATGCCTGCGCAAAACTGGTGAAACCGGGCGGCCAGGTCTTCTTCTCCACCATCAACCGTAACGGCAAAGCCTGGCTGATGGCCGTCGTCGGCGCAGAGTATGTACTGCGCATGGTGCCCAAAGGTACACACGACGTGAAGAAATTCATCAAGCCTGCCGAGTTACTGGGTTGGGTTGACCAGACGTGGCTCAAGGAGCAGCACATCACCGGTCTGCACTACAATCCGCTGACCGATAAATTCAAACTCGCCCCGGGCGTGGATGTTAACTATATGTTGCACACCACCGCCAAAAACGACTAACGTCATCCATTATTCTTATAAAGATTGCGCGACATCATGTTGCGCAATTCTGACCTCCCGTTGAAGAAATCAGCACTCGATCAAATTTTGAATTTTTTTTCTTAATTATTGACATCTCTTCCAGGCCTTACAGCATGAGGACTTAGCCTTTTTTACCCTTTCACAACCTCAATTTAACGTCAAAATCAACCCTTGTACTGAAAAGAATCCTTACTAGAATACTCACCATATAGCGTTTCTCTTATCGCAAACCCCCTATATGTAGTATTTATCCACAGAGTTAGTCACAAGGCGGATCTGTGGATAAACGGGGGATATTTTTTTATTTCACGGACAGGTAAAACCCACATGAATCAGAGTCTGCTGGTGACAAAGCGCGACGGTACTACCGAGCGTATCAATCTGGACAAAATCCATCGAGTTCTCGACTGGGCAGCAGAAGGCCTGAACAACGTATCTATCTCCCAGGTTGAACTGCGTTCCCATATTCAGTTCTACGACGGCATCAAAACGTCTGATATCCACGAAACCATCATCAAAGCGGCGGCGGATCTGATCTCCCGCGAAGCGCCGGATTATCAGTACCTCGCTGCACGTCTGGCGATTTTCCACCTGCGTAAAAAAGCCTACGGCCAGTTCGAGCCGCCTGCGCTTTACGACCACGTGGTGAAAATGGTTGAGCTGGGTAAATACGACACGCATCTGCTGGAAGACTATACGGAAGAAGAGTTCGAGCAGATGAACGGGTTTATCGATCACTGGCGTGATATGAACTTCTCCTACGCAGCGGTGAAACAGCTCGAAGGCAAATACCTGGTCCAGAACCGTGTCACGGGCGAAATCTACGAGAGCGCCCAGTTCCTCTATATTCTGGTGGCCGCCTGCCTGTTCTCAAACTACCCGCGTGACACCCGTCTGGAATACGTAAAGCGTTTCTATGATGCGGTCTCTACGTTCAAGATTTCTCTGCCGACGCCGATTATGTCTGGCGTGCGTACCCCAACCCGTCAGTTCAGCTCCTGCGTACTGATCGAGTGCGGTGACAGCCTGGATTCCATCAACGCGACCTCCAGCGCGATTGTCAAATACGTCTCCCAGCGTGCCGGTATCGGTATCAACGCCGGTCGCATTCGTGCCCTGGGCAGCCCAATTCGCGGCGGTGAAGCGTTCCATACCGGTTGTATCCCGTTCTACAAGCACTTCCAGACGGCAGTAAAATCCTGCTCTCAGGGCGGCGTGCGCGGTGGTGCGGCAACCCTGTTCTACCCAATGTGGCACCTGGAAGTCGAAAGCCTGCTGGTACTGAAAAACAACCGTGGTGTTGAAGGTAACCGCGTGCGTCACATGGACTACGGCGTACAGATCAACAAACTGATGTACACCCGTCTGCTGAAAGGTGAAGACATTACCCTGTTCAGCCCGTCCGATGTCCCGGGTCTGTATGACGCGTTCTTCGCCGATCAGGACGAGTTTGAACGTCTGTACACAAAATACGAAAAAGACGACAGCATCCGTAAACAGCGCGTGAAGGCGGTCGATCTGTTCTCCCTGATGATGCAGGAACGTGCCTCTACCGGCCGTATCTACATCCAGAACGTTGACCACTGCAACACCCACAGCCCGTTTGATCCGGTTGTTGCGCCAGTGCGCCAGTCTAACCTGTGCCTGGAGATCGCCCTGCCGACCAAACCGCTGGAAGACGTGAACGACGAAAACGGCGAAATCGCGCTGTGTACGCTGTCTGCGTTCAACCTGGGCGCGATTAAGAGCCTGGACGAGCTGGAAGAGCTGGCAGTGCTGGCCGTCCGTGCGCTCGACGCCCTGCTGGACTACCAGGATTACCCAATCCCGGCGGCGAAACGCGGCGCAATGGGCCGTCGTACGCTGGGTATCGGCGTCATCAACTTCGCCTACTGGCTGGCGAAACACGGTAAGCGTTACTCCGACGGCAGCGCGAACAACCTGACCCACGAAACGTTCGAAGCGATCCAGTATTACCTGCTGAAAGCGTCTAACGAGCTGGCGAAAGAGCAAGGCGCATGCCCGTGGTTTAACGAAACCACCTATGCGAAAGGCATTCTGCCAATCGACACCTACAAGAAAGACCTGGATGCGATTGCAAACGCGCCGCTGCATCTGGACTGGGAAGCACTGCGCGAGTCCATTAAGACTCACGGCCTGCGCAACTCCACGCTCTCTGCCCTGATGCCGTCTGAGACCTCTTCGCAGATCTCTAACGCCACCAACGGCATCGAGCCGCCGCGCGGTCACGTCAGCATTAAAGCGTCGAAAGACGGCATCCTGCGCCAGGTGGTGCCGGATTACGAACTGCTGAAAGACAACTACGAGCTGCTGTGGGAAATGCCAAACAATGACGGCTATCTGCAGCTGGTGGGTATCATGCAGAAATTCATCGATCAGTCGATCTCTGCCAATACCAACTACGACCCGACGCGTTTCCCGTCTGGTAAAGTGCCAATGCAGCAACTGCTGAAAGACCTGCTCACCGCGTACAAATTTGGCGTGAAAACTCTGTATTATCACAACACCCGTGATGGTGCAGAAGACGCGCAGGACGATCTGGCACCGTCAATTCAGGATGATGGCTGCGAAAGCGGCGCATGTAAGATCTAATAAATCCCCTCATCCTAACCCTCTCCCACAGGGAGAGGGAACTCTTTCCCCCTCTCCCTGTGGGAGAGGGCCGGAGTGAGGGGGAAATAACACCACAGGACACACTCATGGCATATACCACCTTTTCACAGACGAAAAACGACCAGCTCAAAGAGCCGATGTTCTTCGGCCAGCCGGTCAATGTGGCACGCTACGATCAGCAAAAATATGACATCTTCGAAAAGCTGATTGAAAAGCAACTCTCCTTCTTCTGGCGTCCGGAGGAAGTGGACGTTTCCCGCGATCGTATCGATTTCCAGGCGTTGCCGGAGCATGAAAAACACATTTTCATCAGCAACCTGAAGTACCAGACGCTGCTGGACTCCATTCAGGGCCGCAGCCCGAACGTTGCCTTGCTGCCGCTGATCTCCATTCCGGAACTGGAAACCTGGGTGGAAACCTGGGCGTTCTCGGAGACGATCCACTCCCGCTCTTACACCCACATCATCCGCAATATCGTTAACGATCCGGCGGTGGTGTTTGACGATATCGTCACCAACGAGCAGATCCAGAAACGCGCGGAAGGGATTGCCCACTACTACGACGAGCTGATCGAGATGACCAGCTACTGGCACCTGCTGGGCGAAGGGACCCACAACGTGAACGGCAAAACCGTCACCGTGAACCTGCGCGCGCTGAAAAAGCAGCTGTACCTGTGCCTGATGAGCGTTAACGCCCTGGAAGCCATCCGCTTCTACGTGAGCTTTGCCTGCTCCTTTGCGTTTGCCGAGCGCAAGCTGATGGAAGGTAACGCCAAAATCATCCGTCTGATCGCCCGTGACGAAGCCCTGCACCTGACCGGCACCCAGCACATGCTGAACCTGTTGCGCAGCGGTGCAGACGACCCGGAGATGGCGGAAATCGCTGAAGAGTGCAAGCAGGAGTGCTACGACCTGTTCGTGCTGGCCGCACAGCAGGAGAAAGAGTGGGCAGACTACCTGTTCCGCGACGGCTCCATGATTGGCCTGAACAAAGACATTCTGTGCCAGTACGTTGAGTACATCACCAACATCCGTATGCAGGCGGTCGGTCTCGATCTGCCATTCCAGACGCGCTCCAACCCGATCCCGTGGATCAACACCTGGCTGGTGTCCGATAACGTGCAGGTGGCGCCACAGGAAGTGGAAGTGAGTTCTTACCTGGTCGGTCAGATTGATTCTGAAGTCAACACTGACGACCTGAGCAATTTCCAGCTCTGATGACGCGCGTAACGCTGAGGCTTTCGGGCACAGAAGTGCTGTGCCAGGAAGAGCACCCTTCCCTGCTGGCAGCCCTTGAGGCGAATCAGGTGACGGTAGAGTATCAGTGTCGTGAAGGCTATTGCGGCTCCTGCCGCTGCCGCCTGGTCACCGGCCAGGTGGACTGGCTGACCGAACCGCTGGCCTTTATCAATGAAGGGGAAATTTTGCCCTGCTGCTGCCGGGCAAAAGGTGATATTGAAATAGAAATATAGCGCCAACCCCTCCTTTCGGGTTCGTGATTTACGAACCCGTGATTCGCCTTTCCTCACCTGTTCACCCCTCCTCATGCCGCTTACTCTAACGGTATATCCACCTGAGGAGGCCATCAGCAATGTCCGTTTTATCCTTAGAACAGTTCATGACCACGCCCCCTGAGCAGATGCCCTACGATATTATCATTGTTGGCGCGGGCTCTGCCGGGGCAGTGCTGGCAGCACGTCTTAGCGAAGATGAGCAGACACGTGTTCTGCTGCTGGAATATGGTCCGTCATTTGATCCCGATGGCTATCCGGAACTGCTTTACAGCGGCAATATTATCGCGGCGAATGGCGATCAGCGATATGAATGGGGCTATTACGCCAGCCCGGTCAGCCAGCCCGATCCCGTCTATACTCCGCGCGGCAAAACCCTCGGCGGAAGTTCAGCCATTAACGCCGCCGTCGCCTGCCGGGCGCTCCCCTGTGATTTCGAACGCATCACGGCAAAAGGGCTTAAGGGCTGGAAATATGAGGATGTGCTGCCCTACTACAAAAAGATGGAAACCTACCCTTTGGGTGAGGATAAATATCACGGTCGTGAAGGTCCACTTCCGATCCATCAGATGACATTAGAGGAGATCACCCCAGTTCAGCGGGCCACCCTGGAAGCGGCGTGGCAGCTGGGTTTTGCGCGGGTTGAAGACTTTAACCACCCAGAAGCTAACAACGGCGCCGGGCCCAATCCGATGAATATCATTAACGGCGTTCGGGTGAATACCGGAATGGCATGGCTTACCCGCAAGGTGCGCCAGCGCCCGAACCTGACCATCGTGTATGGGGCGCTCACGGACAAGCTGATCGTTGAGGGGAACCGGGTCAAAGGCGTGCAGCTTGCCGACGGGAAACAGTGCTTTGCCCGCCAGACAATCCTCAGCGCCGGCGCCTATGGTTCCGCCGCGATATTGCTGCGCTCAGGCATCGGCCCACGCCACCATCTGGAATCGCTGTCGATCCCCGTCGTGAAAGAGGCCCCGGTGGGTGAGCGTCTGCGGGATCACGCCTTCTACTGGATCAACTTCGCCGGAAAAGCCGAACTTAAGGGCCACGAGCATCCGGTTGTCGCCGCACAGATCTGGACGAATTCAAGCTTTGCCAAATCAGCCCGCGAAATGGACATTGCCATTTCCCCTTCGCATCTGTTACCTGCAGACCTCAGCCCAACCGGCGTCGCCTTCTCCCTCGGGCTGGAACTCATGCATTGCAGCTCCACAGGCTACATCCGCCTGAAGAGCCGTGACCCTCGCGATGCACCGGAAATAGCGCTTAATCACCTGACGACAGAAGATGACATGCGCCGGATGGTCGAGTGTTTTCGTCTGGCACGCCTGCTGGCGGATATGCCGCCGCTGCGCCAGCTCATTGAGTACGAAATCAGCCCCGGAGCCTCGGTCGGGGATGATGAATCTGACATTCGCCAGGCTCTGGCGCAGGGGGTTAGCACCCTCCAGCACCCCTGATCCACCGCACCGATGGGGCCCCCTGATGACCCCTATGCCGTGGTGGATGAAAACGGGTGCCTTTACGGTCTGCATGACTTACGGGTCATCGACGCATCGATCTTGCCCGAAATCCCGCTCATCAACCTCAATCCGACCATCATCATGATGGCAGAAAAACTGGCTGATGCGCTGCGTAACGATATTCATGAGGAGAGGAAAAATGGTATCCATCAAGCCGGAAAACAGCGCCAGAATAATGAAACAATCGTACGACGTCATAGTCGCAGGCGGTGGTTCAGCGGGTGCGGTTCTCGCCGCACGTCTTAGCGAGAAACCTGACTGCCAGGTATTGCTGCTGGAGGGCGGCCCCGTCTTTGCCCCCGATGGCTGGCCGGATGAACTGACGCAAAGTCACTCTGTTGGCGGCGGTGATTACGTCTGGGAACACGGCGCGGCGACGGGAACCGATCATACATCTGGTCATCTGCGGGCCAAAGTGCTCGGTGGCGGCTCCACGATCAACGCAGGCGCGTTTGTTCGCGCCCCTAAATCCGATTTTGACCGCTGGGTAAAGCGCGGCCTGAGCGACTGGTCGTTTGATAAGGTTTTACCGTGGTTCAAACGGCTTGAAAATGCCGACTATGGCGACGATCGCTGGCATGGCCGCCACGGTCCCGTTCCGGTGCGATTACCTGCGCTGGAGACACTCAGTCCGGCAAGTCAGGCGTTTTATCACGCCTGTCGCGCTCACGGCTTTGCCGCCATTGACGATATTAACGGCGCACAACAACACGGCGTCGCCATCTATCCACTGAATGTTGTCAACGGCATCCGGCAAAACACTGGCATGGTCTACCTGACGGCGGAGGTTCGGGCGCGCAAGAATCTGTCAATTGTCGGCATGACGGTTGTGGATAAAGCGCTGATAGACAATTCGCGGGTGAACGGCATACAGCTTGCGGATGGGACACGGATCGCTGCCGACTGCGTGTTCCTTTGTGCCGGTGCGGCCGGTACGCCAGCCATTCTGTTACGCTCCGGCATTGGTCCTGCTGACGATTTACGCCGTCTGGAAATCCCGCTGAAACAGGATCTCCCCGTTGGCCGCAATTTGCAGGAACAACCCGTGAACGGGATCATGCTGGCGACCTCTGCAGAACATGCCAGCTATCCCCCAATAGGTGCAACGCTCTGGACGCAATCTTCGCTGGCCGCAGCCGACGAACTGGATCTGTATATCAGCAATAACCACTTCGTCGATCCGGGACTATTTCCACACGGGGCGGGTTTCCAGCTCTTTTTCACCGTGGCTCGCCCCTGTGCCCGTGGGCGTCTGACACTGACGAGCCGCAATCCGCTGCTCGCCCCCAGCATCGATCTCAATCTGCTGGGCGACGAGCGCGATGTCATGCGGATGGTCGAAGCGGTGAAGTTGTCCCGGGCACTGGTGCAGGAAGGTCCGTTGCAGGCACTGGTTACTGGCGAAGTCCCGGCAGTTAAAGGCGGTAAACTCGCCAAAACAGACCAGCAGATAGCAGAGGAGCAGCGTGCGACGGTGAAAAGTAATCTACACCTCAGCGCGACAGCACCGATGGGTAAAGAAAGCGATCCGGCAGCAGTCGTGGACGCGTGCGGCAACGTCTTCGGCATTAACGGGCTGTTTGTCGTCGATGCCTCGCTGTTCCCGGACGTTCCCTCTCAGGCGACTAACCCGGATGTGATCATGGCGGCAGAATATCTCGCCAGCCGTTTTTCCGGCTCCCTGAACGGCGCATAGTAAACCGAATAAGCCATAAAGGAGCGCCTGTGTGAACAAGTTCGTGGAGATGAGCACGTTTGTTTCGGTTGTTGAGTCGCAAAGCTTTGCTGGCGCGGCGGCAAAACTGGGGACATCAAAATCGGTGATCAGCCAGCGCGTCAAGATGCTGGAGAAACGGCTTGGCGCAAGCTTGCTGGAGCGTGGGCCCCGCCTTAGCCTGACGGAAGCGGGTCTGCTTTTTTATCAGGAGTGCGTGCATATCCTTGACGAAGTCACACAGGCGGAAGAAGCCGTGGCACCCTCACGCAGCGAGCTTCACGGCGAGCTGCGTATCGCCACCTCGCATACCTTTATGACCACCCATCTGTCGACGATCCTGGCCGGATTTATTGGCGCTCATCCGGGACTGTCTCTCGATATCTCGACAGAAGATCGGCAGATTAATATGCATCAGCCCGACTTTGATATCGCCATCCGCCTCGGTCTCGTCCCGGACTCTACGCTCATCGCCCGCACGCTGGCGCGCAATCTGACCTGGCTGTGCGCGAGCCCGGACTATCTGGCGCAACGGGGCACGCCTGTGCACCCCGTTGAGCTGGAGCAGCATGACGGACTGTTATATACCCACCGTGCGCCAGGCGGTTGCTGGCAGCTACTGCATAACGGGCAGTGCCAGAACTGGCGCGTCAGAAATCGTCTGCGTTCGGATAATGCTTTCAGCCTGCTGGAAGCCGCCAAAGCAGGGCTTGGGATTGTGGTCATGCCGTTATTTTTAGGTGCTGATGCGATATTGCGCGGAGAACTGAATATTATTTTACCCGGCTGGCAACCGGATGGTGGCAACATTGTGGCCCTGTATCGCCAGACGCGTCGCGCCTCGCCGGTGATCCAGGCGCTGGTCAACCTGGTCGCAGAACAGCTAGGGCCAGAGCCAGAATGGGAAAAAAAGCTAAGGCTGGCCAGCCTACTGCCCGAATAAAAAAGGGCCTTACGGCCCCTTGTATTACTTGTTATGCAGGAATGAAACCGCTTTATCCGGGAAATCCGTAAACAACCCGTCTACGTCCGCCTGCTTATACAACACCTCGTAAAGCTGATTCACGTCCGTGGCGTACGGCGGTAACTGGTCTGCGCGCACCGTATACGGATGCACCTGCATCTTGCTGGCGTGTGCCTCTTTTACCATAGCCGTCAGCTTCACGTGGCCCGGGGTTGAACCTTCCGCCACCAGCATGTGGTAATCCGGCCCGATTCCGTCGGCGTACTGCGCGATCTGCTTCATGGCGCCCGGTTTGAACATCCAGTCGTAGTTATAGTTTACCCACTTGCCGTCTGCCTGCTTCTCCTGGGTTTCGTTCCAGTCGGTATAGGCAATCAGCTGGACCAGATTGAGATCCATCCCCATCTTAGGCTCCAGCTCGGTTTTGATGCGCTTCAGTTCTGCGGCGTCAAAACACTGGAGATAAACTTTGTCCTTCTTGCTGGTGTAGCCGTATTGCTTCAGCACCTCCAGCGTCTTCGCGGCAATATCCTTCCCTTCCTGGTGATGGAACCACGGGGCTTTAATTTCCGGATAGATACCGATATTTTTGCCTGTCGAGTGGTTCAGCCCCTGAACAAACTCAATCTCTTCCTGGAAGGTATGGATACGGAAGTCAGATTTGCCCATTGGGAAACGTCCCGGATAAACCTGCACCTTCTTGCCGTTTTCAATCTCGAAGCCTTCGGTAAACTTCAGAGAGCGGATTTCATCCAGAGTAAAATCGATGGCGTAAAAACGGCCATCTTTACGGGCGCGGTCCGGGAAACGCTCCGCCACATCGGTCACGCGATCAAGATAGTGGTCATGCAGGACGACCAGCTGGTCGTCCTTTGTCATCACCAGATCCTGCTCAAGATAATCGGCCCCCTGCGCGTAGGCCATCGCTTTCGCCGGCAGCGTATGCTCCGGCAGATAGCCGCTTGCGCCGCGATGGGCAATAACGATTTTATCCGCCGCCAGTGCGGAGCCGGTCATCAGGCCCGCCAGCAGCAGACCGGTCGCTAATTGAGTTAATTTCATGGCAATGCTCCTTATTGACGACGCGCCAGCACGTCCGCGTGGTGACGTTTTTCACCGATCATCACAACAATCAGCAGCAGTACCGCCAGCACGCTGCCGCCGATCATCACCATAAAGCCGCCGTCCCAGCCGAAGAAGTCAACGGTATAGCCCACGATGGCGCTCGCCGCAACCGAACCGCCCAGGTAGCCAAACAGACCGGTAAAGCCTGCCGCCGTACCGGCTGCTTTTTTCGGTGCCAGTTCCAGCGCATGCAGACCGATCAACATAACAGGACCATAAATCAGGAAGCCGATGACAATCATACAGGTCATATCCACGCCCGGGTTACCCGGCGGGTTGAGCCAGTAGACGACGGTGGCAATGGTCACGAGCGTCATAAAGAAGACGCCCGTTGCGCCACGGTTGCCCTTAAATACTTTGTCCGACATCCAGCCGCAAATCAGCGTCCCCGGGATCCCCGCGTATTCGTACAGGAAGTAGGCCCAGGAGGATTTATCCAGCGCGAAATGCTTCACCTCTTTCAGGTAGGTCGGTGACCAGTCGAGGATGCCGTAGCGCAGCAGGTAAACAAACACGTTCGCAACCGCGATGTACCACAGCAGTTTGTTTGGCAACACGTACTTCATGAAGATCTGCTTTGCCGTCAGCTCTTCTTCGTGCTTCTCGCTGTAATCATCCGGATAGTCGTTTTTGTACTCCTCAATCGGCGGCAGGCCGCAGGACTGCGGTGTATCACGCATCAGCGCAAAGGCGATAATCGCCACCAGAATGGCGCCAAAGGCAGGCATATAGAGCGCAGCGTGCCAGTCGTTGAACCAGGCCATCCCCAGCAGGAACAGCAGAGGCGGAATGCCGCCACCCACGTTATGCGCGCAGTTCCACACCGACACGATGCCGCCACGCTCCTTTTGCGACCACCAGTGCACCATGGTACGCCCGCATGGCGGCCATCCCATCCCCTGGAACCAGCCGCACAGGAACAGCAGCACAAACATAATGGCGATGCTGGACGTTGCCCATGGCACAAAGCCCATAAACAGCATCACCGCCGCCGCCAGGATCAGACCGGCTGGCAGGAACACGCGCGGATTCGAGCGATCCGACACCGATCCCATGATGAATTTCGAAAAGCCGTAGGCGATGGAGATCCCCGACAGCGCGAACCCGAGATCGCCACGCGAAAAGCCCTGCTCAACCAGATAAGGCATGGCGAGGGCAAAGTTTTTACGCACAAGGTAATACGCCGCATACCCGAAGAAGATCCCCAGGAAGATTTGCCAGCGCAGGCGGCGGTAAAGCGGATCTATTTCTGCCTCAGGCAGACGCGCCCGGTGCGGCGCAGGTTTAAAGATACTGAGCATGACAGCCTCCGTGGCCATGTATTGAATTTACAGGGGTTTAACTGCCCCAAACTCCAGCAAGGCGGGGATGTTAAGAAATCACGGTGATTGTTACTGTGAATCAACGCACAAATTGTTACAGAAATATGACAACATGCGCAAAAAAGCGCATGGAATCACGTTTCACTTTCGAATTTCGCTCGTTTGTGTTCGAAATCAAACAAACCACATTTTTCATGTGGCTAAATGATAAAAAACGAACACAGAGGGATGACAATGACAATTCACGATCCACGCTACAGCGATGTGATTATCATTGGCGGGGGCGCGACCGGCGCTGGCATCGCACGCGACTGTGCGCTCAGAGGGCTGAGCGTCACGCTCCTGGAGCGCCATGATATTGCGACCGGCGCTACCGGACGCAATCATGGCCTGCTGCACAGCGGCGCCCGCTACGCCGTCACCGACGGCGAATCGGCACGCGAATGTATCGCCGAAAATCAGATCCTGCGACGTATCGCCCGCCACTGCATTGAACCGACCGACGGCCTGTTTATTACGCTTCCCGAAGACGATCTCGCCTTTCAGTCAACTTTCATTACCGCCTGCCAGGCCGCGGGAATTCAGGCACAAGCCATTGACCCGGCCCTCGCACGCCGCATCGAACCTTCGGTTAATCCGGCACTGACGGGTGCAGTAAAAGTCCCGGATGGTACCGTGGATCCGTTTCGTCTGACGGCGGCCAACATGCTGGACGCCCGCGAGCACAGCGCGCGGATCCTGACCGGCCATCAGGTCACCGGGCTTATCCGTGAGGGGCATCGCATCGTGGGCGTGCGGGTCCTGGATACGCAGTACAACGAACACAGCGAGCTGTATGCCGCCGTGGTGGTCAACGCGGCGGGGATCTGGGGGCAACGCATCGCAGAATACGCCGATTTATCTGTGCGCATGTTCCCGGCCAAAGGCTCGCTGCTGATCCTCGACCACCGCATTAATAACCATGTCATCAACCGCTGCCGTAAACCGTCTGACGCAGACATCCTTGTCCCCGGCGATACCATTTCGTTAATCGGGACCACTTCCACCCACGTTGACTACAGCGAGATCGACTACAATCGGGTCACCGCAGAAGAGGTCGACATCCTGCTGCGCGAAGGGGAAAAACTGGCGCCGGTGATGGCCCAGACCCGCATCCTGCGCGCCTACGCGGGTGTGCGTCCGCTTGTCGCCAGCGATAACGACCCGAGCGGACGCAATGTCAGCCGTGGCATTGTGCTGCTTGACCATGCCGAGCGCGACGGGCTGGACGGCTTCATCACCATCACCGGCGGTAAATTGATGACCTACCGCCTGATGGCCGAATGGGCGACGGATGCTGTCTGCCGCAAACTGGGCAATAGCGAACCGTGCGTGACCGCAGAACAGCCCCTGCCCGGCTCGCGCCAGTCCACCGAGAAAACGCTGCAAAAAATTATCTCCCTGCCAGCCCCCCTGCGTGGTTCGGCTGTCTATCGCCATGGCGACAGAACACCGGTCTGGCTGGGTGAAGGACGGCTGAGCCGCAGTCTGGTATGCGAGTGCGAGGCCGTTACCGCCGGGGAAGTGCAATACGCGGTGGAGAATCTGACGGTGAATAGCCTGCTCGATCTCCGCCGCCGCACCCGCGTCGGGATGGGCACCTGTCAGGGGGAGCTGTGTGCCTGCCGTGCCGCCGGGCTGCTGCAGCGTTTTCATACCACCACCGCCACCCAGTCGCTCGATCAGCTCAGCGATTTTCTGAACGAGCGCTGGAAAGGCATTCAGCCTGTCGCCTGGGGCGATGCCCTGCGTGAAAGCGAATTTACCCGCTGGGTGTACCAGGGGCTTTGCGGTCTTGAGAAGGAGCAACGCGATGAAATTTGATACGGTGATCGTCGGCGGCGGGCTGGCGGGTCTGCTCTGTGGCATCAAACTCACGAAGCAGGGACTGCGCTGCGCCATTATCACCCGGGGCCAGAGCGCCCTACACTTCTCGTCGGGCTCGCTGGATCTGGTGGACGAAACGTACCGCGAAAAACTGCCGGCAGAGCATCCTTATCACCTGACTGGCGCGCAGCACATTGACCGCTTTGCCCTGGAGACCGAAGCGCTGCTGGCTGATTGCGGCGCACGTATGCAGGGGAGTGCCAGGCAAAATCACGCGCGCGTCACGCCGCTTGGCACCCTGCGTTCCGCCTGGCTCAGCCCGGAGGAGGTGCCCGTTGCCCCGTTCAAGGCCACGCGCGTGCGGGTGGTGGGCATTAGCGGTTTTCTGGATTTTCAGCCCCATCTGGCAGCGGCCTCGCTCAGTCGCCAGGGGGTCAACGCTGAAACGGCAGAGATTGACCTTCCTGAGCTGGATGTCCTGCGCGACAACCCCAGCGAGTTCCGCGCGGTGAATATTGCCCGTTTGCTTGATAACGAAGAGAAATGGCCGCTGCTGTATGAGGCGCTCAAACCGCTTGCAGAGGGATGCGATGCGCTGTTTATGCCCGCCTGCTTTGGCTTACAGGACAACCGGCTGTGGCGCTGGCTGTCCGACCGCCTGCCCTGCTCGCTCGGCCTGCTGCCAACGCTTCCTCCGTCCGTACCCGGCATTCGCCTGCATACCCAGCTTCAGCGCCAGTTTGTGGCCCAGGGAGGCGTGTGGATGGCGGGTGATGAAGTGAAAAAAATCACCCTGACTGACGGCTCGGTGAGCGAAATCTGGACCCGCAACCACGACGATATTCCGCTTCGTACGCGTTACGCGGTGCTGGCAAGCGGCAGTTTCTTCAGTAACGGTCTGCTGAGCAGCCGGGACGGCATTCGCGAGGCGATTATGGGGCTGGACGTCCGCCAGAGCGCCTCTCGCGCGGACTGGTATCAGAGCGATTTCTTTGCCCCGCAGCCGTGGCAGCAGTTCGGCGTAATTGTGGATAACCTGCTGCATCCGCAACTTTCAGGAAAGTCAGTACCGAATCTCTACGCCATCGGCTCGCTTTTGGGCGGATACGATCCTATCGCCCAGGGCTGCGGCGGCGGCGTCTGCGCCATAACGGCGCTCTATGTGGCAGAGCAAATTTGCCAGCGCACGGAGGCTGAACAATGAACGATACCCGCTTTGAAAGCTGCATCAAATGCACGGTCTGCACCACCGTCTGCCCGGTCAGCGGCGTTAACCCGCGCTATCCCGGTCCGAAACAGGCCGGGCCGGACGGCGAGCGCCTGCGTCTGAAGGACGGCGCGCTGTACGATGACGCGCTGAAATACTGCATCAACTGCAAACGTTGTGAAGTCGCCTGTCCGTCGGATGTGAAAATCGGCGACATTATTCAGCGCGCCCGGGCACGCTATAGCACGCAAAAACCGTCGCTGCGCGATGCCATTCTTAGCCATACCGATCTGATGGGCAGCGTCTCCACGCCGTTTGCCCCGCTGGTGAACGCCGCGACCTCGCTGAAACCGGTGCGCCAGCTGCTGGATGCCACGCTTAAGATCGACCATCACCGCAGTTTGCCCAAATATTCCCACGGCACCTTCCGCCGCTGGTACAAATCCGTAGCGGCAGACCAGGCGCGGTATGCCGACCAGGTCGCGTTCTTCCATGGCTGCTACGTGAACTACAACCATCCGCAACTGGGTAAAGATCTGCTGAAAGTGCTGAACGCCATGGGTACAGGCGTGCAGTTACTGAACAAGGAGAAATGCTGCGGCGTGCCGCTGATCGCCAACGGGTTTACCGATAAAGCGCGCAAACAGGCCAGAAGCAACGTCTCGTCGCTGCGCGAGGCCATCGTCGATAAAGGCATTCCGGTGCTGGCCACCTCCTCGACCTGTACCTTCACGCTGCGCGATGAGTATCCGCACCTGCTGGACGTGGACAATACCGGCCTGCGCGAACATATCGAGCTGGCAACCCGTTTCCTGTGGCGCAAGCTGGACAGCGGGCAGACGCTACCGCTGAAAAATTTACCCCTGAAAGTGGTCTACCACACGCCGTGCCATATGGAAAAAATGGGCTGGGCGCTTTACACGCTGGAACTGTTGCGGTTAATTCCGGGGCTGGAGCTGACGGTGCTGGATTCGCGCTGCTGCGGCATTGCGGGGACGTACGGCTTTAAGCGTGAAAATTACGAAACATCACAGGCAATTGGCGCGCCGCTGTTCCGCCAGATTGAAGAGAGCGGCGCGGATATCGTGGTGACCGACTGCGAAACCTGCAAGTGGCAGATAGAGATGTCCACCAGCAAGCGCTGCGAGCATCCGATCACGTTGCTGGCGAAGGCCCTGGGTTAGGTATCGCCGGGGCCGCCGCCCCGGCAAACCGGTCACTCAACGAACAGCGATTCCACCACGTTGATCCAGCCGTGCTCGCTGGCCACCTCTTTACCTGCCAGCCAGCGACGCAGCATGTTCAGCGCCATCATGGCGCAGACGTCCTGACGCACCGCCAGACTGTGGCGGGTGATACTCATTTTGACTCTTAAGGCATGCGTCCCTTCCGGCGTAGCCAGCGCAAAGTTGAGATATTCCTCATCCATACCCCCGACAAACAGCGCCAGCCCGGCAAAATGGTTGACCCGGCGTTCTGACGCCCAGCGCGCCGTCTGCGCCAGCGTCTCCTGCTGGAACGGCACCACCTCGCTGGCCAGCAGCGGAGCATTAACGCGCGACAGTTGCAGCGCCAGCAGGCCGCCGGTGAACTGCTCGCTGAGGGTGACGCTCAGCTGGCGCGACTGCAGATGCTTCGCAATCTGCGCCGGTAGCCCTTCCGTACCCTCGAAAATCAGACTTTCGCCCGCCACGCGCTGCACTTCCGGCCAGAGCGCCAGCATCGCCGCTTTCTGCGTGGCAGGCCCGGTGAGCTTGAGTTCAATGATCGGCATGGAAGAGCGATAGCCCATGGATACCCCCGGCGGCAGCGGCAGGTGATCGAGGCTCTGCGCCAGATCGCTTTCCGAACGGCCAAAGGTGGTCAGGCGCAGGCAGACTGGCGGTTCAGGCAGGGTAAAACGTTGGCGAAGGCGCGGCAGGATCTGCTGTTCGACCATCACTTTAAATTCAGACGGGACACCCGGCGTGAAGAACATCAGGCAGCGGTTCAGTTGAACGGCGAAACCGCAGGCGGTACCCACCGGGTTATCGACCAGTTCGGCGCTGGCCGGGATTTCAGCCTGTTTGCGGTTGCTGGGGGCCATCACGCGGCCACGTTCGGAGAAGAAACGCTCCATGCGGGTCAGCCACTCCTCGTGCAACACCAGCCCTTCGCCTTTGGCGGTCGCGGCAGCCAGCGCGCTGAGATCGTCGCTGGTAGGGCCGAGCCCACCGTTCACAATCAGCACGTCGCAGTGTTCGCTACGCTCGCGCAGGACAGTCACCAGCGACTCAAGACTGTCGCCTACGGTATTGCGGCGCGTTAACGGTAATCCTTGCTCAAAGAAAAGATCGGCAAGCCAGGCAGCATTGGTATCAATAATCTGTCCATGCAGCACTTCGTCGCCGGTGGATAACATCTCCACATTAATCATTGTGTTCTCCCGCTTATATGGTGAAAACACTATAGCGCAATCACCGGCATGGAGAGGAGAGAAACTGGCGCGACGGACGCCGCGCCGGAGGAGTTAGAAGCCTGCGCTGACACCCACGTACGGGCCGTCAGCCAGCGCGTTGTCGCGGTTGCCGTCTTTGCCCGCCAGGTTCAGATAACGATAACCCGCTTCAATGGTAATTGGGCGCATGATGGTCCAGCGCGCACCCGCGTTGGCTTCTTCATAGCTGTCGATACCGCTGGAGAGGGAGTCCGGCGAGTAGTAGTACTCACCAAACAGGCCGAAGCTGTCGCCAATTTTCCACTGCAGACCGCCGCCCACCGCTGCCGCATACCCTTCGTCGCCGTCGTTCGGGTTGGTGTAGATGCCTTTACCGCCGACGGTGGCCAGGAACGGGCCAAGAGGAATATTCAGACCCAGGCCGAGGCTTGCCGCATCGCCATCGTCGTCGTTATGCGTCCAGCCGCCGGTCATCGCCAGACCGGCGGTCTCGGTACCCAGGCCAAAGCCCAGATGGGTGTAATCCTGACCCGCAGAGCCGTTAAAGCTGATGGCGTTAGCCGCCGCCGAAACGAATATCAGGCCTAAGCCCATCAATGCCACTTTTTTCATTATCGTGTTCCCGCGCAATTTATAGAAAAGTCCCAAAAAAACCGCGAGATTTTAACCTGAGACGCCTGGCGATCAAGCACTCTGCGTGCGGCGGGCAAGTAGATTGTAACGATTTGAAACGCGCGGTTTTTTTACGTCAGCAACAGAAAGCGCATTTTTACGCTCAGCCCTCCCAGTGCCTCACTGCGGGAAAGCTGCAGGTGGCTTCGGTGAAGCCGGGCGATATCACTCGCCAGCGCCAGCCCGATACCCGATCCGCTGGCGTCCCCGACGTTGTCCAGCCGATGGAAAGGCAGTACTGCCTGATGAATCTGGCTGTCTTCGATGCCGGGCCCGCTATCCTCCACGCTGAGCTCAACGCCGCCCGCGTCGGTGTGCAGGAACACGGTGACGATGCCTCCTGCCGGGGTGTACTTGATCGCGTTCTCAAGCAGGTTGGCGCACAGCTCCCCCAGCAGCACCTCATCACCGTCTATCAAGACGGGTTGCTGAATGCCGTCATAACCCAAATCGATCGCCTTGCTGCGCGCCTGCGTCAGTCTGGAGAAACAGCAGTTCTGCACCACCTCAACCAGGTCCACCGGCGCAAACTGGCGATCCCCCTGCTCTTTGCGCCTCACCGTGGAGAGTTGCAGCAGCCGTTCGGTGAGGACGATGGTGTTATCCAGCGTCACGTTCATGGCGCGTAAACTCTCCTGCCACAGGGCCGGATCGTTTCGCGTCAGGGCAACGGAAACCTGGGTTTTGAGCACCGCCAGCGGCGTTTTGAGCTGATGAGACGCATCGGCGTTGAAGCGCTCCTGGCGGGAAAGCACGCCGCGTAATCTGTCGATATAACGGTTAAAAGCCACGATCAGCAGCCGCGTTTCCGACCAGGGCAGCAGCTCCGGCAGCGGGGCCAGCAGCCCTGGCTCACGGCGCACCATCAGCGAGGAGAGCTGACGCATCGGGCGCAGCACGCGGCGCAGCAGCCAGGCGGTTAAGACCAGCGTCAGCAGCACCAGCAGTCCCTGCGAAACGAGCGATGAAAACAGAAGCTGAGTGGCGAGATAGCGCCGCGACTGCAAGGTTTCGGCAACGTAGATTTCCGCCATACCGGAAACATTGTCTTCGTTAATTGGCTGGAGCAGCTTCGCCACGCGGATCGCCTGGCCGCGATACTCGGTATGATAAAACCAGGCCAGCGCGGGATAGTGCGTGGTGCGCGACGTGGAGGGGGGCATGTTCGGCAGATCGTCATAGCCGGAGATCACCCGTCCCTCCGGATCAACCACCTTGTAATAGAGACGATCGTTCATGTTCAGCTCAAAGCTGTCGAGCACCACCCAGGGAACATCAACCAGCAGCTTGCCGTTGTGCACCTCCAGCCGCTCAGAGACGGTACGCGCCGAAGATAACAGCGTGCGGTCGTACGCCTGGGTCGCCGCCTGCAGGGCGCTGACGTAACTGTTAAAAGCCGATAATCCCCATAACAACAGCAGCGGCAGGCCGAGAAAAAGCAGCAGCTGCAGATAAAGCGACTGAGGCTTAACCCACTTCATCGCCGCACTCCAGCACATAGCCCAGTCCGCGCAGGGTGGTGATCCGCACGCCGCTGCCGCTCAGCTTTTTACGCAGGCGATGAATGTAAAGATCGAGACTCTCCGGGCTGACGTCGTCGTTCAGGCTAAACACCTGATCGAACAACTGCTGCCGGGAAACGGGGCGGGTGCGACGATGCATCAGCACCTTCAGCAGCGACAGTTCGCGCGGGGTGAGCGAGAGCGGCTCGTCGCGCAGCAGGAAAAAACCGTCGTCGTCATACTCCAGCTCCCCAAGGCGCTGGCGTTCCTGGGTTCTCCCCTCGCTTCTGCGCAGCAGGGCGCGAAGCCTGGCGTCCAGCTCCTCCAGCTCAAACGGTTTTGGCAGATAATCATCCGCCCCGGCGTTCAGGCCTTTCACCCGATCCGCCACGTTGCTGCGTGCGGTGAGAAACAGCACCGGCAAGGTCTGGCCGCGTTTACGTAAACGGTGCACCACCTCCAGGCCGTCAAAACCGGGCATACCGATGTCCAGTATCGCCACCGCGTAATTTTCCCCCTGCAGCAGATGATCGGCCGCGCGCCCGTCAGAAACGCAGTCTACGGCAAAGCCTTCCTGCACCAGCGCTTTCTCCAGCCAGTGAGCCAGCTCACGATTATCTTCCGCCAGTAAGAGACGCATATCACATCCTGTAAAGTTGGTGTCGCGTTGAAAGGGAAATGAAAGGTTATTGTTTTAACAATCACGCAACGGAACCGCTACAAGGTGGTTCACATAATCAGAAAAAAACCAGTACCCGTACCCCCGGATCGCCGGCGTGAGGATAAACGATGAAAAAACAATTACTTTCAACGATTGCTGCAAGCGTTTTAATGTTGAGTGCCTCTGTTGTCCAGGCGCAGGACGCCCCGTCCCGCACCGAATGTATCGCTCCGGCCAAACCGGGCGGCGGTTTCGATCTCACCTGCAAGTTGATTCAGGTCAGCCTGCTGGAGACGAAGGCCATTGAAAAACCGATGCGCGTGACCTACATGCCAGGCGGCGTGGGCGCGGTGGCCTATAACGCGATTGTCGCGCAACGTCCGGCGGAAGCCGGCACAGTGGTGGCCTTCTCCGGCGGCTCGCTGCTTAACCTCTCCCAGGGCAAGTTTGGCCGCTACGGCGTGGATGACGTGCGCTGGCTGGCCACCGTCGGTACCGACTACGGCATGATTGCCGTGCGAGCAGATTCCCCGTGGAAATCCCTGAAGGATTTGCTCACCGCCATGGAAAAAGACCCCAACAGCGTGGTGATTGGCGCAGGCGCCTCCATCGGCAGCCAGGACTGGATGAAAGCCGCCCTGCTGGCGCAGCAGGCGAAAGTGGATCCGCACAAAATGCGTTACGTGGCGTTTGAGGGCGGCGGTGAACCGGTGACGGCGCTGATGGGCAACCACGTGCAGGCAGTTTCCGGTGATCTCAGTGAAATGGTGCCTTACCTGAGCGGCGATAAAATCCGCGTGCTGGCGGTCTTCTCCGAAAACCGTCTGCCGGGACAGCTGGCAAATGTGCCGACTGCAAAAGAGCAGGGTTATGACCTCGTCTGGCCGATTATCCGCGGCTTCTTTGTCGGGCCAAAAGTGACCGATGCCGAATACCAGTGGTGGGTCGATACCTTTAACAAACTGCAGCAGACAGACGAATTTAAAAAGCAGCGCGATCTGCGCGGGCTGTTTGAGTTCAACCTGAACGGCAAGCAGCTGGACGAGTATGTCAAAAAACAGGTGAATGACTACCGCGAGAAAGCAAAAGCATTTGGCCTGGCCAAATAACCGGAGGCGCTATGAGCGATCGCATTTTTGCCGGGATCTGGTTGTTGCTCTGCATTGGCGGGATGTTCGTCGCCTGGCAGATCCACAGCGAATACAGCTATGAACCCGTGGGGCCCCGCCCCTTTCCAATGGGCATTGTCGGCCTGATGCTGCTTTGCTCGGTGGCCATGCTGTTACGCCACCCGGATACCGTCGAGTGGCCGCCTAAGCGCATTTTGCAGCGGCTGCTGGTGATGGTCATTGTGCTGCTGATGTATGCCTGGGGCTTTGAATGGCTCGGCTTCCCGGTAGCGACCGCCATCCTGACGATGGTCATCGGCACGCTGTTTAACGCCAGCCTGCCTGCGGCGGGGATCTCAGGCGTGGTGATGGGCATTTTCCTGTGGTACGCCTTTGACCGCCTGCTGGATGTGACGTTGCCGCTTGGCGCCTGGCTTAATTAACGGAGCACGCTATGGATACCTGGATTTACCTCTCACAGGGGTTCGCTGTGGCGATGACCCCGGAAAACCTGGTGATCGCCCTGATCGGCTGCTTCGTCGGGACGATCGTCGGTCTGTTGCCTGGACTTGGGCCTATCAACGGAGTCGCTATTTTGCTCCCGCTGGCGTTTGCCCTGCATCTGCCTGCGGAATCAGCGCTGATCCTGCTGGCGACGGTCTACATCGGCTGTGAATATGGCGGCCGAATCTCGTCAATACTGCTCAACGTGCCCGGGGATGCGGCGGCCATTATGACCGCGCTGGATGGTTACCCGATGGCGCGGCAGGGGCGCGGCGGCGTGGCGCTGTCTATTTCCGCCGTCAGTTCGTTCTTTGGCTCGCTGATTGCCATTGGCGGCATCATTCTGTTTGCGCCTGCGCTGGCCCAGTGGTCGCTGGCGTTTGGTCCGGCAGAGTATTTTGCCCTGATGGTCTTCGCCATTGCCTGTCTCGGCAGCATGATGGCACAAAACCCACTGAAATCGTTTTTGTCTGCGCTGATTGGCTTAGGGTTAGCCACCGTCGGCGTGGATGCCAACACCGGGGTCTATCGCTTTACCTTCGACAGCGTTCACCTGTCCGACGGCGTGCAGTTTATCGTGGTCGTGATTGGTCTGTTCTCTGTCTCTGAGATCTTACTGATGCTGGAACATACCAGCAGCGGGCAGACGCTGGTGCGTAAAACTGGCCGGATGCTCTTTAACGCCAAAGAGGGGGTGCAGTGTATCGGTACCACGCTGCGTTCAGCGGTCATTGGCTTCTTTGTTGGCATTCTGCCGGGCGCCGGGGCGACCATCGCCAGCGCCATCACCTACATGACGGAGAAAAAACTCAGCGGCAACAGCGACAGCTTTGGTAAAGGCGATATTCGCGGCGTCGCCGCACCCGAGGCGGCTAACAATGCCTCGGCCTGTGGCTCGTTTATTCCCATGCTGACGCTCGGCGTGCCCGGCTCCGGTACCACGGCGGTGATGATGGGGGCGCTGACGCTCTATAACATTACGCCAGGACCGGCGATGTTCACCGAACAGCCGGATATCGTCTGGGGGCTGATTGCGGCACTGCTGATTGCCAACGTGATGTTGCTGGTCATGAACATTCCGCTGATTGGCCTGTTCACCCGTATGCTGACCATTCCGCTGTGGTTCCTGGTACCCGCAATCGCAGCCGTCTCGGCGGTGGGGGTGTATGCGGTACACAGCACCACCTTCGACCTGATTCTGATGGTGGTGCTGGGGGTGTTCGGCTACATCTTGCGTAAAATGCACTTCCCGATGTCGCCGTTGATTCTGGGCTTTGTGCTGGGTGAGATGCTGGAGCAGAACCTGCGCCGCGCCCTGTCCATCAGCAATGGCGATGTCGCCATTCTGTGGGACAGCAATGTGGCGAAGATCCTGCTGGTGCTGGCTATTGTGGTGGTGGTCGTGCCGCCGGTGCTGCGCCTGCTGCGTCGTCAGCGTAAGCCGCAGCCCGATGTCGGCTAATTAACCAGACAGCTGGGCATTCACCCACTGTTTTAACGCCTGGCGGGAGATCTTAATCCCGCCATTTTTTAACTCCGCAGGCAGTACCAGCCAGTGGACGGGCTGTTCAAATCGTGCCAGTTTGCCCTGTACCCATTCCGGCAAGCGGGTGATATCCGTTCCCGGTTCACACTCCACCACCGCTACCGGACGCTGACCAAATTCGGCGTCATTCAGCGGAACAATGAAGACCTGGCTGATGTGCGGATGGGTCGCGATAATCCGCTCAAGACTCTCCGGCTGAATGCCCTCGCCTCCGCTGAAAAAGAGGTTATCCATCCGACCGAGGATCGTCAGGCGACCGTCATGCAGTTCGCCGCGATCGCGGGTGGCAAACCAGCCCTCTGAATTCGTGAGCGGCAGCAACGCGCCGTCGCGCCAGTAGCCTGAGGCCATGCTTTGCGCCTTGATCCACACTTCACCGTTAACGACCTGAACCTCCCTGCCCGGCAATGCGCTGCCCACGTCCGGCTCACCGTCAGCCTCTTTCGCGCAGACGGTAGAGGCAAACTCCGTCAGGCCATAGCCACAAAACGTAGAAATACCCTGCGCGCGCGCCTGTTGCGTCAACTCAACGGGGATGGCGGCCCCGCCCAGCAGTACCGCTTTCAGCGCGATCCGCTGGTGGGTATTGAGCAGACGCCAGAGCTGAGTTGGCACCAGCGAGGCATGCGTACACCCCTGCAAGGCCTGCTCCAGCGGCTGCTTCTCGCGTACGGTTAAGCGCGCGCCAGCCTGCAGCCAGCGCCATAAGATCCCCTGCCCGGAGACATGAAACAGCGGCAGCGAAAGCAGCCAGTCGTCATCGGCGCCGTAGGGCATCAGCGCGAGGACGCCCTCAGCGCTGGCAAGATGCGCCCCGCAGGTATGAACAGCCGCTTTCGGCAGCCCGGTGGAGCCGGAGGTGAGCGTCATTGAGGCCAGCCGCTCAGGCTGCCATGCCACGCGGTATTCGCCGGACGGTGCATGCACGCTAAGCGCGGCGAGCCCGTCATAGTGACCGTCCAGCACCAGCGCAAAACGCAGCGTCATCTGCGGAAGCAACACCTCCAGCAGCGGATGCGGGAGCTGGGGATTAACCGGAAGAATTCGCGCGCCGCACTGGAGCAGCGCCAGCCATACCAGCAGGGTCTGCGGGTGATTATGGGCGAGCAGCAGCACGCCGTCCCCCGCCTCCACACCCTGCTGATGAAACCCTGCGGCCAGATTGTCGATGCGGGTGCAGAGCTGTTGCCAGCTCAGCACCTCGTCGTTGAGACGCAGAGCCGGTGTATCAGCACGCTGCTCGCGCCAGTGCCGCCACGGCCAGTCGCTAAAACTCATTGCAACGGCTCCAGCGCCTCAACGCCCGCGCACGGCAGCGCGCTCCCCGGCCACGGGCGAATGAGCTGGGTTTGCATCAGGTTTAACGTATCCAGCCCCGGGATGGTGTCGGGCGTTAACCAGGCGGCAATGCGCGCCAGCTGCGTCAGCCCAAGGCTGGATTCGATGGAGGAGCTGATCACCGCCGTCAGCCCTGCCTCATGCGCTGCCGCCACCTGTTCGCGCACCTTCGCCAGACTGCCCGTTAGCGTCGGTTTTATGACCACGGCGCTGACGCCTGGCTCGGCGCTAAAGGCAAAGTCCGCCTCGCGCAGGCTTTCATCCCAGGCGATGGCAATGCCGGTTTCTCGGGCAAAAGCGCGTGAATCCTCACGGGTTTTGCACGGCTCTTCCAAAAAAGCGATGCGGCTGCGGTACGCCGGGTTGACGTACTTCGCGAACTGCTGCGCCTTAAGCGGCGTCCAGGCGCGGTTGGCATCCAGACGCAGGCGCAGATCGGGGATCGCCTCCAGCAAGAGGTTAGCGACCATGCCGTCGCGTACCGCTTCGTAAAGACCGACTTTGATTTTCGCCACTTTCTCGCCGGGCATTGCGCTGAGCAAGGCAAACAGCTCGTCCGGATCGCCCGTGCAGAGCGGCGCGGCACGGTAATCGGCCTCATCAGGGAGGCTGCCGTCGAGCTCCGCGAGCGCGCAGCTGATGCCAAACGCGGCGGAAGGGAGATCGGGCAGCGGCGGATTCAGGCCTGTACGCCATTCCTCTACCCATGCCATCAGCGCAGCCTGCGCCTCCTCCAGCGACTCCAGGCTAAAGCCCGGCAGAGGCGAAATCTCGCCCCAGCCCTGCCCTTCGCCCTGCTGCAGTTGCACGAAGAAGCCATCACGGGTTTTTAACCGCCGTTCACGCAGCACCACGCCCGCGTCCATCGGTATCTGCCAGCGGTATACCTGCGCGCGACGCATTACGGGTTCCGTTTGTATTTACTGAAGTCCGGCTGGCGTTTTTCGTTAAACGCGTTGCGTCCTTCCTGACCCTCTTCGGTCATGTAGAACAGCATGGTGGCGTTACCCGCCAGCTCCTGCAGCCCCGCCTGGCCGTCACAGTCAGCGTTCAGGGCCGCTTTCAGGCAGCGCAGCGCCATTGGGCTGTTCTGCAGCATTTCGCGACACCAGCGAACGGTCTCTTTTTCAAGATCGGCAATCGGCACCACGGTGTTAACCAGGCCCATATCCAGCGCTTCCTGGGCGTTGTACTGACGGCACAGGAACCAGATTTCGCGGGCTTTTTTCTGACCGACAATGCGCGCCATGTAAGAAGCCCCCCAGCCGCCGTCAAAAGAGCCGACTTTCGGGCCCGTCTGACCGAAGATGGCGTTCTCTGCGGCAATGGTCAGATCGCACATCATGTGCAGCACGTGGCCGCCGCCGATGGAGTAGCCTGCCACCATGGCCACCACGGGTTTTGGGCAGGTACGGATTTGACGCTGGAAATCAAGCACGTTCAGGTGATGGGTACCCGCATCGTCCTGGTATCCGCCGTAGTCACCGCGTACTTTCTGATCGCCACCGGAGCAGAACGCTTTTTCGCCTTCCCCGGTCAGGACGATAACGCCGATGTTGTCGTCATAGCGCGCATCCGCCAGGGCCTGAATCATCTCTTTTACGGTCAGGGGACGGAAGGCGTTACGCACCTGCGGACGATTAATGGTGATTTTGGCGATACCGTCAGCCGATTTGTGGTAACGAATGTCGGTGTAACCTTCGGAGCAGTCTTGCCATTCAACCGGTGCATAGAGCATGTTTTCATCAGGATAGATCATAGAGTGTCCTTTATTCGACGACGCAGTATCTGAGCCAGACTCGCGCTAACCGCCCCGGGATTTTCCCGGTGGGCGTTGTGTCCGGCGTTTGGAATGACATGGCGAACAGCGTTCAGTTCAGCGGCCAGGGCCGCGAACTTCTCGTCACGTTCGCCATAGAGATAATCAAAAGGGAAATTTCGCGCGCTGAGGGCGGCACGCAGGTCTGGTTGCACGGCGAGCGAGGTTGCCTCAAGCATCATCGCCAGGTTTGTGCCCGCGTTGCGACAGCGCAGGGCGATGAGCGCCCTGCGCTGGCTGTCCGTCAGGGAGGCAAAGACAGGCTGTTGATACCAGTCGGCAAAGACGTTTGAGAGGGGCTGCGTGCGAAAACGCTGCGCCCACAGATGGTCGGATGCTGCTCTTGCCTCTCGTGCTGCGCCCCCCTTCAGGCCCGGATGTCCGCCTTCCACGATGATGCCGCAAAGCCCCGCAGGATCCTGGCAGGCATGAAACATCGCAATACGGCCGCCAAGGGAGTACCCCACCAGCCAGTAGTTAAGTATGTTGTAACTAACAAGGGTTCGGGTAAGCACGTCACTCATTTCTTTGAACCCCGTGACGGCCATACTGGCGGACCGCCCATGCCCCGGCAGGTCGAGATAAAGCCGGGGATAATCGCTGAGCGCCTCGCCGACCGTCTGCCACTCGCGGCAATCGCCAGAAAATCCATGCAAAAAGACCAGCCAGGGGTAACCTGGCTTACCGGCCTGTTGCGCGCCTGCAAGGATCACAGGTGGCTCACCTGCGCCAGCAGACTTTGCAGCTTCTGCGCACCGTCAGCCTCGTTGACGACCAGTTCAATCAGCGTTGCACCGGGCTGTCGCCAGGCGCTGCTCAGGACTGCATCCAGCGCTTCCCAGTTTTCCGGGCGGTGGTATTTCAGGTTAAACATCGCTGCGGCATGTTCAAACTGCACGTTCTGCGGCATCAGATAGAAGCGCTCGCGTTCGCTCTGCGGTGTCGGCAGCAGGGAGAAGATCTGCCCGCCGTTATTGTTGACCACAATCAGCACAAACGGCGCCGACACTTGCCGCAGCAGCGCCAGCGCATTGAGATCGTACAGCGCCGAAAGATCGCCCACGATCGCCAGCGTGGATTTCGCGCTGGCTCGCTGCACACCCGCCGCCGTAGAGATCAGCCCGTCAATGCCGCTGGCTCCCCGGTTACTGTAGACCGGATAGCCCGCAGGCAGTTTTGAGAACGCATCAATCAGACGCACCACCAGGCTGTTGCCGACAAACAGTTGCCCCTGCTCCGGCAGATACCGGTAAATACGGTGCGCCAGCTCCGCTTCACCAAATTCTTCGCATTGTGCACGGGTCAACTCCCACGCCTGACGCGACAGCGCCGGGATCTCAACGGCCCATGGGGCGCGCTTTTCCGCCGGGTGGAGCGCCAGCCAGGCGTCAATGTCGCTCACCAGACGACGGCCGCGATGGTGCGCCGGATCGAGCCGCCCTTCCAGCGGATCCACCAGCCAGTACTCTTCCGGGCTACAGGTTGCCTGCCACTGCAGTAACCGTTTGCCGGTCAGGCTTGCGCCCAGCTGAACCACAATCTGCGCCTGCGCCAGTTCAGTCACCGCTTTCGCATTCCCGAGCCAGAGATCGGCACACGGCAGCGGCTGCCCGGTCTGGGACAGCACGTCGCCAATCAGCGGCCAGCCAAGGGTGTGTGCCCATTCGGCAACCTGCCTGCCTTCGGCGGCGCTCATGCGCCCGGCAATAACCACGCCGCGTTTTTGTCGCCAGAAAAACCAGTCACGTTGCTTTGCGCTCTCAAGGTGTGTCTGCTCGCGCAGCCACGGCTTTTCGCTCTCCCACCAGTCGCCAAGCTGCTGCTGCCAGGCAAGACCGGTGTCGTCCATTTCGCCATACAACGGCTCGGCAAACGGACAGTTAATATGTAACGCCCCGCTGCGCAACGTCTCCATGGTGTGATCGACGGTCGAGACCAGCCAGCTTGCGGGAATGTCCTGCGTGGGTCGGGGTAACGAAACCGTCTGCGAAGGATGCGAGGCAAAGAGGCCCGGCTGACGAATAGCCTGGTTCGCTCCGCAGTCAATAAGCTCGGGCGGGCGATCGGCCGTCAGCAGAACCAGTTTCTCACCGGTCAGCCCGGCTTCGATAAGGGCCGGATAGAGGTTTGCCACGGCAGTACCGGAGGTGACGATCACCGCCACCGGTTCCTTGCTGACCTTTGCCAGCCCCAGAGCCAGGTGGCCCAGGCCGCGCTCGTCAAAATGGGTGTGGTGAATAAATGCCCGGTTCTCTGCTGCCGCCAGCGTCAGCGGTGTGGAGCGTGAGCCCGGCGCAATACACACATGCCTGACGCCATGGCGAGTCAGGGCTTCAAGGATCACCGTCGCCCAGCGTCGGTTAAAAGAACTTACTGACATGAGATTGTCCGGTATCAAGAATGCGACACAGTATAAATAATAGAAAAAAATAGAATTTTGATATGAATCGGGATTGCGCGAATCAGTACTAATCCTTCAGGAGCAGAGAGCGCAAGCCTGCGGCTTTATTTTCGATCTCCTGCCATTCCTGTTCCGGATCGGAACCGCTGACGATCCCCGCCCCGGCGTAAAGACGGACGGTGGCGTCATGAACGCGCGCCGAGCGCAGGGCCACGCAGAACTCGCTTTGTTCTGGCGACAGATATCCGGCGGATCCGGCATACCATTCCCGGTCGAAAGGTTCAACGCGGTGTATAAATTCGCGTGCTGGCTGGCGCGGTAACCCGGCAACCGCAGCCGTCGGCTGCAGCACATGCAGACATTGCTCATCATCCGCATGCTTGAGCTCGGTCCAGATGCAGCGGCGAAGATGCTGCACTTTGCGCAACCGCATAACCTGTGCTGGCAGGACCTCCAGCGTCCGGGTATGGTGCTGCAGCCGCTGGCAGATATCCTCTACCACCAGCATGTTTTCACGCTGGTTTTTATCATCGTTCATCAGCCAGTCGCCCAGAAGGCGGGCCTGCTTGTCATCGGGATGGCTGGCGACGGTACCGGCCAGCGCTTCGGTACGCAGCAGGTTGCCGCGCCGCCGCCACAGCCGTTCAGGTGTGGAGCCAAGAAACGCGTTGCTGGCATCGAAAACCATGCAGAAATGATAGCAGTTCAGATTCAGGGCACGGCTGGCCGCCATCAGCGCCACGGCATTCACCGGCTGACTGAACTGCAGATCGGTTGCCCGGGCGAGCACCACCTTTTCGACTTCGCCGCGCGCAATGGTCTCTGTCGCCTGACAGATAAGGCGCAGCCATTCCGGTTTTTGCGGCTGATGGGTCTCCTGCACTACCTGGGCGGAGAGCGGGCGGATTGGGCGGGCATCGCGAAGCTGCTGTAAGAACGCCAGCGCCGCGTCGGCATCCTCCTGAAGGGAACGGTCACTCCACAGCTGCAGACGCAACGTGGCGGTCCCGGCAGAACGTCGCCACAGCAGGCGGGGTAAAAAGAGACTGCCCTGCTCCGGGGTGAAGGCATTCAGGCCGCAGATCCGCGTGTCGTTCGCTACAGGCTGTTGCTGTAAAAACTGCGAAGCCTGAGCCAGGGAGGAAAAATGGATGACGGCGCCCAGCGCAGCCAACTCTTCATCACCGTTACGCTGCTGCCAGTAAAACTGGGGAAAGAGGCACTGAGCACCAAGCCAGGCGAGAGGGTCGAAAGCGTCGTTTAACGGGAAAGAGACGTCAACGTGACGTAAGCCGGGTGTAGCGGGTAACGCTTGCGCAAGCTGAGTACGCAGACGTTCCAGCGCGTTGGAAATCGAATGCACGCGAACCTCTCCCTGTAAAAACGCTTAGTATACGGGGTACCATCAGAAATATCAGTACCCACGTATAGGGAGGGGTTAAGCGTCCGATTCAGGGGTTAACGACGGGCCAGAAGCAGCCCCAGCACCAGACCCACCGCCGCACCGACACCAATGCCTTGCCACGGTTTTTCATGGACGTAATCATCGGCGCGATACACCGCTTTTTTTGCGCGGTAGTAGTAATTGTCGGACGCATGGCTGACGCGGGTTTTGACATCATGTAGCGCCTGTTCGGCACGTGCCTTGAGTTCGATATATTTCTGATCGGCAGGGTCGCCGGACGAACGTAACACCTCTTCCAGCGTTTCGCTCAGTAACGTCAGGTCGTCATCGACACGGGTATCCCAGGATTGAAATGACATATTTTTCTCCATGTTAGTACACCAGTCCGCTAACTATAGCCAACGACCTGCCATTACGCCTGTTTCACTTCCCGCGCCATACCGATATGAGGAATGCCGTCTTCGTCGTACACGTCTGTGACCGGCATAAAGCCAAAGTGGCCATAGAAAGACTGAAGGTGCGCCTGTGCGCCAAGGTATAACGCCTTGTCTGGCCACTGTTTTTGGCATGCCTCCAGCGTTTTTTCCATCAGCTGATAGCCCAGTTTTTCACCGCGCGCCTTGCCGCTAATAATGACGCGACCAATAACGACAGGCTCAAAATCGTCCCCGCTTTTCAGAATCCTCGCATACGCCACCAGCTCGTTATCCCTCCAGCCGAGAATATGACGGTTCTCGCCCACCAGATCATCACCATCGATGTCCTGATACGGGCAGGTTTGTTCCACAACAAACACTTCGCAGCGCAGTTTGAGCAGGGCGTACAGTGTCTGAACGGTGAGTTCACTATGGTGTAAATCTTGCCACTGGATCATGTCGGTCTCCTTCCTGGGTTCATCACGTTATACTAAACCCTCCCCCATTCGGCAAAGGGCTGATTGCGTTATGGAACTGATTTTTCTGGGTACGTCCGCTGGCGTGCCAACACGCACACGAAACGTGACCGCGATCCTGCTGGATCTGCAGCACCCAACCCGTGGCGGACTGTGGCTGTTTGACTGTGGCGAAGGAACGCAGCATCAACTGTTACACACCGCTTATCATCCCGGTAAGCTGGATAAGATCTTTATCACGCATCTGCATGGCGATCACCTGTTTGGCCTGCCGGGCCTGCTGTGCAGCCGTTCGATGGCGGGTAATGCCAACCCGCTGACGATTTACGGGCCGGCGGGTACTGGTGAGTTTGTTGAAACCACGCTGCGCCTGAGCGGGTCGTGGACGGATTATCCGCTGGAGGTGATTGAGATAACCGAGGGGCTGGTTTTGGATGACGGGGACTATACCGTCACCGCCCGCCCGCTGAATCATCCGGTTGAGTGCTATGGCTACCGCATTGAAGCGCATGATAAGCCCGGCGCGCTCGACGCCGCTGCGCTGATTGCCGATGGTGTGAAGCCCGGACCGCTTTTCCAGCGACTGAAACAGGGCGAAACTGTTACGCTTGAGGACGGCCGCACGATTAATGGCCAGGACTATCTCGCACCACCGCAGCCAGGGAAAAAACTGGCGATTTTTGGCGATACCGCGCCCTGCCCTGCGGCCCTGCAACTGGCGCGAGAGGTGGATGTGATGGTGCACGAAGCCACGCTTGAAACGGCGATGGAAGAGAAAGCCAACAGCCGGGGTCACAGCTCCACGCGTCAGGCGGCGGCGCTTGCCCGTGAAGCGAACGTTGGAAAATTGATTGTCACCCATGTCAGCTCGCGCTATGACGCCCGCGGCTGTGAAAAACTGCTGGCAGAGTGCCGCGACGTGTTCCCGGCGTGTGAGCTGGCCAACGATTTCACTAAGGTCAGCGTTTAGTCCTTCATTTTTCTCTCAGGATGCCGATAACGATTAAAAGGGCAGCATTTCACTTGAGGGTAGAATGGATAATTTCCAGAAAGATATTGATGACAGGGCAAATCTCACCCTGTCGAATCGTTTTGAGCTGTTGCTGTTCCGTCTGGGCACGTCTCTGAATGAAAATAAATCCGAGCTGTTTGGCATTAACGTCTTTAAGCTGCGTGAAATTGTGCCGATGCCGGAGTTCACCAAACCCGCAGGGATGAAGTCTCCGCTGATGGGGATGGTGAATATCCGCGATCAGGTGATCCCGGTGATCGACCTGGCCGCCGTGGCGGGCTGTAAGCCGACGACGGGGCTCAACATCCTGCTGATCACCGAATATGCCCGCAGCGTGCAGGCGTTTGCGGTGGAATCGGTTGAGAACATCATGCGCCTTGACTGGAAGCAGGTTCACGCGGCGGAAACCGCCGTTAGCGGACGTTACATCACCAGTATCGCCTGTCTGGACGAAAAGACCGATACCAACGAGCTGGCGATGGTGCTGGACGTTGAGCAGATCCTGTATGACATCACGCCGGCCAACCACGATCTGCACGCCACGAATCTGCAGACCACTAAGTTCCACATCAAGCCTGGCGCTGTGGCGATTGTGGCGGAAGATTCCAAAGTCGCGCGCTCCATGCTGGAGAAGGGATTACAGGCTATGGAGATCCCGGCGCAGCTGCATATCACCGGTAAAGACGCATGGGAGAAAATTGGCGTGCTGGCCGCGCAGGCGCAGGCTGAAGGGGTGCCGATCACCGATAAAATTGCCCTGGTGCTGACCGACCTCGAAATGCCAGAGATGGACGGTTTCACGCTGACGCGCAAAATCAAAACCGACCCGCTGCTGAAAGATATTCCTGTTGTGATCCACTCTTCGCTTTCGGGCAACGCCAACGAAGATCATATTCGTAAAGTGAAGGCCGACGGCTACGTGGCGAAGTTTGAGCTGAACGAGCTGTCGTCGGTGATTGAAGAGGTGCTGGACCGTTCGATGAAGAAGATTGACGGGCCGTTGATTAGCAGGAAACAGCTGGCTTAAGTCTGGTGCGGGCTGGAGCCCTCACCCCGTCCCTCTCCCACAGGGAGAGGGCGAAAACCATAAAAAAACCCGCCGAGGCGGGTTTTTTGCTTTTACATCAGCGGCATTGCTCGCTGCACGATATCAATCAGCGGCTGCGGATAGATACCGAAGATCAGCACCAGCAGCGCGGAGATCAGCACCACAATACCACCGGCGCTGTACTGCCAGTTGCCTGGTGCGTCGCGGTTGAGCTGCTGAGGCGCGCTCAGGTACAGGCTCACGGCCACACGCAGATAGTAGTACAGACCGATTGCCGAGCCGATAACCACGCCCGCAGTCAGCCACCACAGGTGCGCCTGCACACCGACAGCCAGCACGTAGAACTTACCGATGAAGCCCAGCGTCATTGGGATACCCGCCAGAGAGAGCATCATCACGGTCATCACCGCAGACAGGATCGGACGGTGCCAGAACAGGCCACGGTAGGAGAACAGTGAATCTGCGTCCGGGCCACGGTACGGGCTGGACATCAGGCTCACCACGCCGAACGCGCCGAGGCTGCTGAACAGGTAACCGGCCAGGTAAACGCCTACGGTTTCCATCGACATCTCACCGCTCTGCAGCGCAATCAGTGCCACCAGCAGGTAGCCCAGATGAGAGATGGAGGAGTAACCCAGCAGACGTTTAATGTTGGTCTGGCTCAGCGCCATCAGGTTACCGAAGATGATGGAGACGAACGCGATAATCCCCAGCACCGTGCGAACTGCTTCGCTGTCACCTACCGGTGCGTACAGGAACAGGCGCATGACCACACCGAAGATAGCGATTTTGCTCGCCGTCGCCAGGAAGGTAGAAACCGGCGCCGGTGCGCCCTGGTAAACGTCCGGGGTCCACAGGTGGAACGGAACCAGAGAGAGTTTAAAGCCGAGGCCAACAATCATCATGCCCAGACCCGCCAGCAGCAGCGGCTCGTGCAGCATGCCGTCGCCGAGGCTCTTACCAAGCGCCATAAACGAAAGGTTACCGGTCTGCGCGTACAGCAGCGCAATACCAAACAACAGGAAGGACGAGGCAGCAGCAGACAGGATGGTGTACTTGATGCTCGCTTCAAGAGAACGCTTCTGACGGAAGGCGTAACCAATCAGGCCGAACAGCGGCAGAGAGATAAGCTCAATGCCGAGGAACAGCGCAGCAAGATGGTTTGCATTCGCCAGCAGAATGCCGCCGAGTGCGGCAATCAGTACCAGCAGGTAAAACTCTTCTTTGTTGTCGTTGTAGCCTTCGAGCCACGGATAGGCAAAGGTACAGGTCGCCAGGCTCGCCAGCAGAACCAGCCCCGTGTACAGCATGGCATAGCCGTCAACGCGCATCAGCGGGGTGACGTCCATCGCCCCGCTCTGGCCAACAAACCAGAGAGAGACTAACGCGGCGTTCAGTCCGATGACCGACAGCGTGGCATTCAGGAAGTGATTGCGTCGCCACGCAATGGAGAGCATCACAACCACCACCGTCAATCCGACGATCAGCAGCGGTAGCAGCGCGATCAGTTGTTGTGGAGTTATTGTCATGGCGAATTACGGCCTTGTAGTAGAAGCAGAATTAACAAACCACTGCTGGATATTACCCATCGCGGAGTGCGAGGTATCCAGAATCGGCTGCGGGAAGAAGCCCAGCAGCACCAGCAGTACGACCAGCAGCAGGATGATGAACAGCTCACGCAGCGACATCCCCGGCAGTTCTTGTGCAGCAATTTCGCTCTTCGCTTTACCGAAGTAAGCACGGTGCAGCATCGCCAGCGAGTAGACGGACGCGAATACCAGACCAAAGGTGGAGATGACGGTAATCATCGGTACCACTTTGAAGCTGCCGAACAGAATCATAAATTCGCCGACGAAGTTACCGGTACCTGGCATACCCAGGGTCGCCACCGCGAAGAACATAGACAGAGCCGGCAGCCACTTAATTTTACTCCACAGACCACCCATCATACGCATGTCACGGGTATGCAGACGTTCGTACAGCTGACCACAGAGGATGAAGAGACCGGCTGCGGACAGACCGTGTGCAATCATCTGGATCACCGCGCCCTGGTACGCCAGCTGGCTGCCGGTGTAGATAGCAATCAGCACGAAGCCCATGTGGGAAACGGAGGTGTACGCAATCAGACGTTTGATGTCGTACTGCGTGAACGCCATCCAGGCGCCGTAGAAGATACCAATCACACCCAGCCACATGGCAATCGGTGCGAACTCAGCGGACGCGTTCGGGAACAGTGGCAGCGCGAAACGCAGCAGACCGTAGGCTGCCGTTTTCAGCAAGATGCCCGCCAGGTCAACAGAACCTGCGGTTGGCGCCTGAGAGTGCGCATCTGGCAGCCAGCCGTGCAGCGGTACTACCGGCATTTTCACCGCGAAGGCGATGAAGAAGCCGAGCATCAGCAGGTATTCCACACCGTGAGACATCGGGGTCTTCAGCAGGTATTCATAGTTGAAGGTCCAGACACCGGTCGCATTGTGGTGCACAAACACCAGCGCCAGAATGGCAATCAGCATCACCAGACCACTCGCCTGGGTATAGATGAAGAACTTGGTGGCCGCCGTGATACGCGTTTTACCGTCGGACGCCTTATGGCCCCACAGCGCGATCAGGAAGTACATCGGCACCAGCATCATCTCCCAGAAGAAGAAGAACAGGAACATGTCGATGGCAAGGAACACGCCGATTACGCCGCCCAGGATCCACATCAGGTTCAGGTGGAAGAAGCCCTGGTATTTTTCGATTTCTCGCCAGGAGCAAAGTACCGCCAGGACGCCGAGCAGACCGGTCAGCACCACCATCAGCAGCGACAGACCGTCAATCGCCAGGTGGATCGTAATGCCGAAACGCGGGATCCAAGGCAGGATAAACTCAGACTGCCACTGCGGAATGCCCGCAGACTGGGTCAGGGAGTAGCCACCCTGCAACCAGAGTTGCAGACCAAGCGCGAGCGTCAATCCCATGGTGATCAGCGCGATCCAGCGCGGCATCTTCACGCCAAAGCGTTCAGTCTGCCAGCACAGGAAGCCGCCGATGAAGGGAATTAATATTAGCCAGGGTAGTAACATGGCGATTTACATTCCTTTTTAAGGCCCCCAGCAGGGGCCTGATTTTCAACGAATTCGAATAAAATTCACTTTACGATCAACGCAACACCATCAGCAGCGCCAGCACGACAACCGCACCGATGCTCATGGACGCCACATACCAGCGCAGGTAACCGTTCTCGCTGTACAGCAGGCCTTTACCTGCAAAGCGGGAGAGGATCGCCGGGATATTCATCAGGCTGTTCAGTGGGTCGCGCTTCAACAGCCACGCAATGCCCAGGAACGGCTTAACGAAGATCATGTCGTACAGCCAGTCGAAGCCCCACGCGTTGTACCACCAGGTGCCCAGCAGGCGGCCTGGCGCACTGTTGGCAACGGCAGTCACCAGCGTGCGTTTGCCCAGCCACAGCCATGCAGCAATCAGGATACCCGCGATAGCGACCACACCAGAGGTGATTTCAAGCGTCAGAACGCGACCGTGCTCAAGCTCGGTGGTGTCTGGCAGTACACCCTGCAGCGGCGGCACAATCATCGCGCCAACGAAGGTGGACAGGACCAGCAGCACAATCAGCGGCAGGTGGTGAGTAATCCCCTTCCCTGCATGAGCGTGAATTTGTTCTTTACCGTGGAATACGATGAAAATCATACGGAAGGTATACAGGGAGGTCATGAACGCACCGACCAGACCCGCAACCATCAGATTGATATGACCATTCGCCATGGCACCGGCAAGGATTTCGTCCTTACTGAAGAAGCCCGCGGTAATCAGCGGCAGTGCCGCCAGCGCCGCGCCGCCCACCAGGAAGCAGACATACACCAGCGGGATGGACTTACGCAGTCCGCCCATCTTGAAGATGTTCTGCTCGTGATGGCAGGCCAGGATCACGGAACCGGATGAGAGGAACAGCAGCGCTTTAAAGAACGCGTGCGTCATCAGGTGGAAAATCGCCGCGTCCCACGCCTGAACGCCCAGCGCCAGGAACATGTAGCCAATCTGGCTCATGGTGGAATAAGCAAGAACGCGTTTGATGTCGGTCTGCACCAGCGCGGCAAAGCCTGCCAGCACCAGCGTGACCGCACCAACGATACCCACCAGATGCAGAATTTCCGGGGTCATCAGGAACAGGCCATGGGTACGCGCAATCAGGTACACACCGGCGGTGACCATGGTCGCGGCGTGGATCAGCGCGGAGACAGGGGTTGGACCCGCCATCGCGTCGGCCAGCCATGTCTGCAACGGCAGCTGTGCAGATTTACCCACAGCACCACCCAGCAGCATCAGCGTTGCCCACCACAGCATGTTGTTGCCTGCGGCGAAGTGTGCAGGCGCCAGTTCCACCATTTCGCGGAAGTTCAGCGTGCCCAGTTCGTTGTAGAGAATGAACAGCGCGAACGCGAGGAAGACGTCACCCACACGGGTCACGACGAACGCTTTCATGGCCGCTGCGCCATTCTTCGGATCGGTGTAGTAGAACCCGATCAGCAGGTACGAACAGAGACCCACGCCTTCCCAGCCCAGATACATCAGCAGCAGGTTATCGGCCAGCACCAGAACCACCATGCTGGCGATAAACAGGTTGGTGTAGGCGAAGAAGCGGGAGTATCCCTCTTCACCGCGCATGTACCAGGAGGCGAACATATGGATCAGGAAGCCCACGCCGGTCACCACGGAGAGCATGGTCAGCGAGAGACCATCCAGCACCAGGTTAAAACCGATGTTGAAATCACCGACCGACATCCAGGTCCACAGCGGCACGCTGAAAGCCTGACGCCCGTTGTTGAAGAAATCGATACCCGCATACGCTGTTACCAGCGCAGCCAGACCGACAGAACCCATGCCGACGGTCGCAGACAGATTCTCAGACCAGCGGCCGCGAGAAAACGCCAGCAGCACGAAGCCAATCAGCGGAAAAATAATGGTTAAGGCAAGCATGTTCATCCACGCAACTCACTTACTGAATCGATGTTCAGGTTCTGGCGGCGACGATGGAGCTGCAGCAACAGCGCCAGGCCAATACTCGCTTCGGCAGCCGCGAGGCTGATGGCGAGAATGTACATCACCTGACCATCGGTCTGGCCCCAGTAGCTTCCGGCGACCACGAAGGCCAGCGCGGAGGCGTTAATCATGATTTCCAGACCGATCAGCATAAACAGCAGATTGCGGCGGATAACCAGACCGGTTAAGCCCAGAACGAATAAAATCGCAGCGAGGATCAGTCCATGTGTTAAGGGGATCATGCGCGTTCCTCCGTTTTTCTTTTCGCGCGGTCGTCAGTGCGGTTGCTCAGCACCTCACCAGCACGCTCTTCGCGGCCAACGTGGAAGGCAACAACCAGACCCGCTAGCAGCAGCATAGAGGCCAGTTCAACCGCCAGAACGTATGGGCCAAACAGCGTGATACCCACTTCTTTCGCGCCGATTGGCGTACCGTCGATGCCCTGGTCGTTCACGCCGAGAATGGCATAAACAATCACCACCAGCATGATGGCCGACAAAATTGCCGGGCCAATCCACACCTGCGGTTTTAACCACTGACGTTCCTGCTCAATTTCAGAGCCGCCCAGGTTCAGCATCATCACCACGAAGACGAACAGCACCATGATGGCACCGGCGTAAACGATGATTTCCAGCGCACCGGCAAAGTGCGCGCCGAGCGCAAAGAACACCCCGGAAATAGCCAGCAGCGAAATGATTAAGTACAGCAGCGCATGCACCGGATTGGTGTGCGTAATCACTCGTAGCGTAGCCAGGATGGCGATAAGGCCACAGATATAAAAAGCGAATTCCATTGCCCTCTCCTTACGGTAACAGGCTCTTGACGTCGATAGGCTTGGCTTCGTTCTCTGCTTCGCCCTTATCTTTGCCGTCGATTGCCATACCCGCCATCCGGTAGAAGTTATATTCCGGGTATTTGCCCGGACCGGAAATCAGCAGATCCTCTTTCTCGTACACCAGGTCCTGACGCTTGTACTCACCCAGTTCGAAGTCTGGGGTGAGCTGAATCGCCGTGGTTGGGCACGCTTCTTCACACAGACCACAGAAGATGCAGCGTGAGAAGTTGATGCGGAAGAACTCAGGGTACCAGCGGCCGTCTACCGTCTCTGCTTTCTGCAGAGAGATACAGCCTACCGGACACGCTACCGCACACAGGTTACAGGCAACGCAGCGCTCGGAGCCGTCCGGGTCGCGCGTCAGCACGATACGGCCACGGTAGCGCGGCGGCAGATATACCGGCTCTTCCGGGTACATCCGGGTTTCGCGTTTGGCAAACGCGTGCAGGCCGATCATCCAGATACTGCGTACCTGGGTACCAAAGCCTACCAGTAATTCTTTTAAGGTCATGGTCTATAGCCCCTTATGGCTGCTGCCAGAGAATGACAGCCGCCGTTACCAACAAGTTGACGAGCGTCAGCGGCAGGCACACTTTCCAGCCGAAGGACATTACCTGGTCATAACGCGGACGCGGTAACGCTGCGCGAATCAAAATGAACATCATCATGAAGAACGCGGTTTTCAGCGCGAACCAGATGAACGGCGGTAAGAACGGGCCATGCCAGCCACCAAAGAACAGCGTTACCATCAATGCGGAAATGGTGACGATACCGATGTACTCGCCCACGAAGAACAGACCGAATTTCATACCGGAATATTCAATGTGGTAACCGTCGGCCAGTTCCTGTTCGGCTTCTGGCTGGTCAAACGGGTGACGGTGACACACCGCCACGCCCGCGATAGCAAAGGTAACAAAACCAAAGAACTGCGGGATAACGTTCCAGATGTCGGCCTGGTTGTTAACGATGTCGGTCATGTTGAATGAACCGGCCTGCGCCACCACGCCCATCAGGGAGAGCCCCAGGAACACTTCGTAGCTCAGCGTCTGCGCGGAAGCACGCATCGCACCCAGCAGCGAGTATTTGTTGTTACTGGACCAGCCTGCGAACAGTACCGCGTAAACCGCGAGCCCTGCCATCATCAGGAAGAACAGAATGCCGATGTTCAGGTCAGCCACCACCCAGGTCGGGCTGACAGGAACGATAGCAAACGCCAGCAGCAGCGAGGTGAAGGCGATCATCGGTGCCAGCGTAAAGATCACGCGATCCGAGAAGCGTGGGATCCAGTCCTCTTTGAAGAACATCTTGATCATGTCCGCAACCAGCTGGAGTGATCCCCCCCAGCCAACGCGGTTTGGTCCATAACGGTTCTGGAACAGACCAAGCAGACGACGTTCACCAAAGCTCATGAACGCACCACAGGTGACCACCACCAGCAGAATGACAATCGCTTTCAGAATGCTCAGCAGGATGTCGATAAGATCCGGCGTTAACCAACTCATGCTTTTGCCTCCTGCAGGTTATCAAGACGCGCACCCGCCAATACCGGCGCGATGCCAGGCATACCCATCGGCAGACCGACCTGCCCTGCTGTCAGGCTTTCAGAGATAATCAGCGGCAGGCTGATGGTCTGGCCCTCGTAGCTAAAGGCAATGTTCGCACCCGCGTTCACGCCAAGCTTCGCGGCGTCTGCCGGGTTGAGCTTGATGTACGGCTGCGGCATACGCTGCTGGAATACCGGTGAACGCTGGGACAGCTCGTCGCTACCAAACAGATGGTAGTACGGCGCAATACGCCAGCTACCGTCCTGCGCCTGGAAGCTCGCCGGAACGGTGGTGAAGAAGTCCAGACCGGTTTCGGAGGCTTCAATCAGACGCACGCCCGGATCGCCGTGACGCAGTGAACCGCCCACTTCCGCCTGGAACTTGTTCCACGCCTGCGGGGAGTTCCAGCCCGGCGCCCATGCGAATGGGATCTGTGAACGCGGCGCAGACGGCTGGTTGTTCCCTTCCATGGAGAAGGCGAACATGGTGTCTTTATCCTGCGGCTGACGCGGTTCGTGCACGCTGATATTGGCACGCATCGCGGTACGGCCACTGTAACGGTGCGGTTCACGCGCCAGTTTCTGGCCGCGAATACGGAAGCTCGCTTCAGGCGCAGCATCTTTAATGCCCGCCAGCTGAGGCAGTTTTTCGACTACCGCATCGATAACGTGGTCGAGCTGCGTCCAGTCCACTTCACGGCTTTGCACGGTGCTGTGCAGGGAGTGCAGCCAGCGCCAGCTTTCCAGCATCACGGTGTTGCTGTCGTAGTACGCCGGGTCATAAACCTGGAAGAAACGCTGTGCGCGGCCTTCGTTGTTGATAACCGTACCGTCGCTTTCTGCGAAGCTTGCCGCAGAGAGCACCAGGTGCGCTTTATCCATAATCGCGGTGCGCTGATGGTCGATTACCATCACCAGCGGTGCTTTAGAGAGCGCAGCGTCAACGCGCGCGGCAGAGGCATGGCGATGCAGGTCATTTTCCAGCACCACAACGGCGTCAGCAGCACCGGACTCCAGTTCGCTTAACGCTTCTTCCAGCGAGCCGCCGCCAATCATACCCAGACCGATGCTGTTCACCGCACGGGCAATCATGGTGACACCAACGTCCGCACCGCGGCCTTTCAGGGCTTTGGCGACGTTCGCTGCAGCCTGAATGATCTCGGCGCTACCGGCGTTAGTCCCGGAGATAATCAGTGGTTTCTTCGCCCCCGCCAGCGCCTGAACAATCACGTCGACTTTGCTTTGCAGGTCACGATCCAGTTCAACGGCCGGAGAGTTATTGTCCAGCGCATGGGCAATGGCAAAGCCAAGACGCGCCTGATCTTCAACCGGCGCGCAGTAGGTCCACGCGGCGATATCATCCAGACGGGTGTTGTCGACGTTCGTCACAAACAGAGGATGCTTCGCGCGCTGGCCGATGTTGAGGATTGCCGCAATCTGCCAGTCAGCCACTTTCTGTGCCGCTGCCATTTCACGTGCTTTACCCTTCACCGCCTGGCGAACCGCCAGAGCCGCGCGAGCGCCGGTCTGCGTCAGATCTTCGCCCAGCACCAGAACCGCATCATACGATTCGATTTCGCGCAGCGCAGGGGTATGAATACCGCCTTCGCGCAGCACTTTCAGTACCAGCTGCAGACGTTCCTGCTCGCCCTGAGCGATACCGGTGTAGAAGTTTTCCGCCCCCACCAGCTCACGCAGCGCGAAGTTGCTTTCGATGCTGGCACGCGGGGAGCCGATACCGATCACTTTCTTCGACTGGCGCAGAATATCTGCCGCACCCTGCATCGCCTGTTCAGCGTTCAGGGTGATAAAGTCGTCGCCACGGCGCTGAACCGGCTGACGCGGACGGTCTTTCAGGTTCACATAGCCATAGCCGAAACGACCGCGGTCGCACAGGAAGTAATGGTTTACGGTACCGTTGTAACGGTTTTCGATACGACGCAGTTCGCCGTAGCGCTCACCCGGGCTGGTGTTACAGCCCAGCGAACACTGCTGGCAGATGCTTGGTGCAAACTGCATGTCCCACTTACGGTTGTAACGCTCGGAGTGAGTTTTATCGGTGAATACGCCGGTCGGACAGATTTCTACCAGGTTACCGGAGAATTCGCTCTCAAGCGTACCGTCTTCCGGACGACCGAAGTAGACGTTGTCATGTGCGCCATACACGCCCAGATCCTGACCGTCTGCGTAATCTTTGTAGTAACGCACGCAGCGGTAGCAGGCGATGCAGCGGTTCATTTCGTGAGAGATGAACGGCCCCAGGTCCTGGTTACGGTGCGTACGTTTAGTAAAGCGATAGCGACGGAAGCTGTGACCGGTCATTACGGTCATATCCTGAAGGTGGCAGTTACCGCCCTCTTCACAGACCGGGCAGTCGTGCGGGTGGTTGGTCATCAACCATTCCACAACGCTTTCGCGGAACTGTTTTGCTTCTTCGTCATCAATCGAAATAAAGGTGCCTTCGGTGGCTGGCGTCATACAGGACATCACCAGGCGACCACGCGTGTCTTCCGCGTTTTGATATTGCTTCACCGCACACTGGCGGCAAGCACCGACGCTGCCCAGCGCCGGATGCCAGCAAAAGTACGGAATATCGAGGCCAAGAGACAGACAAGCTTCCAGCAGGTTGTCCGCCCCGTTGACTTCGTATTCTTTGCCGTCTACATGAATCGTAGCCATTAGCATGCTTCCAGTTGTCTCGAATTGCTTCGAGCGTTAATCAAAATTCTGTTTTTACCAGCGTGCTTTCAGCAGGTTCGGCTGAATACCATTGATTGAATGGGTATTGCTGAACGGCTGCTTGATGCCTGCTTCGAATTCGTCGCGGAAATATTTAATCGCGCTCTGCAGCGGCTCGACGGCACCCGGTGCGTGGGCACAGAAGGTTTTGCCCGGCCCTAAGAATCGACACAGTTGCTCAAGTGTCTCGATATCACCAGGCTGGCCTTCGCCGCGTTCGATAGCACGCAGGATCTTCACGCTCCACGGCAGACCGTCACGGCACGGTGTACACCAGCCGCAGGACTCACGGGCGAAGAACTCTTCCAGGTTACGCACCAGCGAGACCATGCCGATCTCGTGGTCGACGGCCATCGCCAGCGCCGTACCCAGACGGCTGCCTGCTTTACCAATGCTTTCGAATTCCATCGGCAGGTCAAGGTGGGCTTCGGTCAGGAAGTCTGTCCCTGCCCCACCCGGCTGCCAGGCTTTGAATTTCAGGCCATCGCGCATGCCACCGGCGTAGTCTTCAAGAATTTCGCGGGCGGTGGTACCGAACGGCAGTTCCCAGACGCCAGGGTTTTTCACGCGGCCGGAGAAGCCCATCAGCTTGGTACCGGCATCTTTGCTTGAGGAGATGCCCTGATACCACTCCACGCCGTTGGCGAGGATAGCCGGAACGTTACACAGGGTTTCGACGTTGTTCACACAGGTCGGTTTACCCCACACACCGGAGCTTGCCGGGAACGGCGGCTTGGAACGCGGGTTCGCACGGCGGCCTTCCAGGGAGTTAATCAGCGCGGTCTCTTCACCGCAGATATAACGCCCTGCACCGGTGTGCACGAACAGCTCGAAGTCAAACCCGGTGCCGAGAATGTTTTTGCCAAGCAGGCCCGCTTCGGTCGCTTCGGCAATCGCGCGACGCAGGTTTTCCGCCGCTTCGATGTACTCACCGCGCAGGAAGATGTAACCACGGTACGCTTTCAGCGCGAACGCGGAGATCAACATGCCTTCCACCAGCAGGTGCGGCAGTTGCTCCATCAGCAGACGGTCTTTATAGGTACCCGGCTCCATTTCATCCGCGTTACACAGCAGGTAACGGATGTTCATGGATTCATCTTTTGGCATCAGGCTCCACTTCAGACCGGTGGAGAAGCCCGCGCCGCCGCGGCCTTTCAGACCCGACTCTTTCACCGCATTAACGATGTCGTCCGGCGCCATGCCGCCCAGGGCTTTACGCGCCCCGGCATAGCCGTTTTTGCTCTGGTATTCGTCGAGCCATACCGGCTGTTTGTCATCACGCAGACGCCAGGTCAGCGGATGCGTCTCAGCAGTACGAATTACAGTTTTCATTTGTACTGCTCCAGCAGGTCAGGAATGGCTTCCGGCGTCAGATGGCTGTGAGTATCCTCATCAATCATCATGGTCGGCCCCTTGTCGCAGTTACCCAGGCAGCAGGTTGGCAGCAGAGTAAAGCGACCATCGAACGTGGTCTGGCCCGGCTTGATATTGAGTTTTTTCTCAATCGCAGCCTGAATGCCCTGATAACCGGTAATGTGGCAAACAACGCTGTCACAGTAGCGGATCACATGGCGGCCCACCGGCTGACGGAAGATCTGGCTGTAGAACGTGGCTACGCCTTCTACGTCACTGGCCGGGATACCCAGCACTTCTGCGATCGCATAGATCGCCCCATCCGGCACCCAACCACGCTGTTTCTGTACGATTTTCAGCGCTTCAATGGACGCCGCACGCGGGTCTTCGTAGTGGTGCATCTCGTGCTCAATGGCGGCACGCTCTGCTTCACTCAGCTCAAAAGCCTCGGTTTGTGGTTGTTGATTCTCGTGCATAATTAGCGGTCCACATCTGACATAACAAAATCGATACTACCCAGATACACAATCAGGTCGGAGACCAGACTGCCGCGGATGGCGGACGGGATCTGCTGCAGGTGCGCAAAGCTCGGCGTACGCACGCGGGTACGGTAGCTCATGGTGCTGCCGTCACTGGTCAGGTAGTAACTGTTAATACCCTTGGTCGCTTCGATCATCTGGAAGGATTCTTGTGCCGGCATGACCGGGCCCCAGGAAACCTGCAGGAAGTGGGTGATCAGGGTTTCGATATGTTGCAGCGTGCGCTCTTTCGGTGGCGGCGTCGTCAGCGGGTGATCCGCCTTGAACGGGCCTTCCGGCATGTTGTTGAGGCACTGCTCAAGGATGCGCAGACTCTGGCGCAGCTCTTCTACTTTCAGCATCACGCGGGTATAGCAGTCGGAAACACCGCCGCCAACCGGGACTTCAAAGTCGAAGTTCTCATAGCCAGAGTAAGGACGCGCTTTACGCACGTCGAAATCAATACCGGTCGCACGCAGGCCAGCACCGGTGGTCCCCCACTCCAGCGCCTCTTTCGCGCCGTAGGCAGCAACGCCCTGGGAACGGCCTTTCAGGATGGAGTTACGCAGCGCGGCTTTCTCATACGAGGCCAGACGTTTCGGCATCCAGTCAAGGAATTCACGCAGCAGACGGTCCCAGCCTCGCGGCAGATCGTGTGCCACACCGCCGATACGGAACCAGGCCGGGTGCATACGGAAACCGGTAATCGCTTCCACCAGATCGTAAATTTTCTGACGGTCAGTAAAGGCGAAGAAGACCGGGGTCATCGCGCCAACGTCCTGAATGAACGTGGAGATGTACAGCAGATGGCTGTTAATACGGAACAGTTCTGACAGCATAACGCGAATCACGTTAACGCGATCCGGCACGGTGATGCCTGCCAGTTTCTCAACGGCCAGCACGTAAGGCATTTCGTTTACGCAGCCGCCGAGGTACTCGATACGGTCGGTATACGGAATGTAGCTGTGCCAGGACTGACGCTCGCCCATTTTCTCAGCACCACGGTGGTGGTAACCGATATCCGGAACGCAGTCGACAATCTCTTCGCCATCAAGCTGAAGAATAATACGGAATGCACCGTGCGCAGACGGGTGGTTTGGACCGAGGTTGAGGAACATGAAGTCCTCGTTTTCGGTACCACGCTTCATGCCCCAGTCTTCCGGCTTGAAGGTCAGCGCTTCCATCTCCAGATCCTGCTTGGCTTTGGTCAGCTCAAACGGATCGAATTCAGTCGCACGTGCCGGGTAGTCTTTACGCAGCGGGTGGCCGGTCCAGGTCTGCGGCATCATGATGCGCGTCAGATGCGGGTGGCCGTCGAAGGTCATACCGAACATTTCCCAGGTTTCACGCTCGTACCAGTTGGCGTTCGGGAAAAGTTTGGTGAGCGTCGGCAGATGCATGTCGTTTTCAGACAATGCCACCTTGAGCATGATATCCGTATTGCGGTCTATTGAGATCAGGTGGTAGAAAACGGAAAAATCCGCAGCAGGGAGACCCTGGCGGTGCGTGCGCAGACGTTCATCCATGCCGTGTAAGTCAAACAGCATGACGTAAGGTTTTGGCAATTTCTTGAGGAAATCGACAACTTCCAGCAATTGTTCACGCTTCACCCAAACAACGGGTACCCCGGTGCGGGTCGCCTGAACAGTAAAGGCATCCGGCCCAAAACGGTTGCGCAGTTCGCCAATGACGGGGTCATCCAAATGATCCCGGGTCTGCCAGGCGGCTTCTTGCGCGGTTAAGTCGGTCATATTGTTCACCATTGCAAATGGTCCGTGGTGACTGTTAAGCCTGGCTTCGCGCTATTTGAGTAGTGATATGCGAAGGTGTTCTCCAGGCCCACAGGCGCAAATTAAATTTCGTCAGGCGTACGCAGGTTGGTGACGGCAATACGTTCACCACGTTTACGCTCGCGCTCAGACTGCATGTTCGCGCGATAGACACCCTGATCGCCAACAACCCACGACAGCGGGCGGCGTTCTTTACCGATAGACTCCTGCAGCAGCATCAGCGCTTGCATGTAAGCTTCCGGACGTGGCGGGCAACCCGGGATGTATACATCCACTGGAATAAACTTATCTACGCCCTGCACAACGGAATAAATGTCGTACATACCGCCAGAGTTTGCACATGCGCCCATGGAGATAACCCATTTTGGCTCCAGCATCTGGTCATAAAGACGCTGAATAACCGGTGCCATCTTGGTAAAGCACGTACCGGCCACCACCATCAGGTCAGCCTGACGTGGGGATGCACGCAGTACCTCTGCCCCAAAACGCGCAACGTCATGCACCGCAGTGAATGACGTCACCATTTCAACGTAGCAGCAGGAAAGGCCAAAGTTGTATGGCCAGATGGAGTTCTTACGACCCCAGTTGACCATATCGTGCATGGCATGTTCGAGCTTGCCCATGTACACGCTTTTATTGACTTCTTGCTCCAGGGGGTCGGTTACGATCTCCTGTTTTTGCAGGGGGTAACGGTCATTCTCACCGTTAGGATCTATGCGGGTGAGCGTATAATCCATCTTATTGCCTCGCTGTTACTGCTGACGATTAGAGATACTGTTTTCCGGGTTGATGTGTTCACGACGTGAACGCGCAGGCGTCCAGTCAAGCGCGCCAATACGCACCAGATAAACCAGACCGGCCAGTAGCACTAAAATGAAAATTGCGGCCTCGACAAAGCCTACCCAACCACTTTCGCGGATGGAGGTCGACCATGCGAAAAGGTAAAGCGCTTCCACGTCAAAGATGACGAAGAACATGGCTACCAGATAGAACTTGGCAGACAGGCGTAAGCGAGCGGAACCTACTGAATCAATACCTGATTCGAAAGGGGTGTTTTTGTGCCTTGCGCGGGCGCGACCGCCCAGGAACCAGCCGCCGACTAACATCAGGCAGCACAGGCCAATGGCTACAATAAGAAAGATTGCGAATGCCCAGTGATGAGCGATGACTTCTGTGGATGTTGACATACTCATTGCTTACTCATCAAAAGTGATACCAACGACACTGCTCTTGCTGGCAGATGGGCATCACATCGATTCATGGGGAGGAACAAATAACCTTACACTAACTGTCAGAAATGAGACGTAGACAGCAAAATGATGGGGTTTTTTACTCCTTTCTATAACCTATTGTCAACTTTAACAAAGGTTTCTTCACATTAAATTACATCGAGCGATTCTCATTAACATTTGGTGCCCTTTAACCCTGGTGGTTACCTGACTTTTCGTCAAATGCATGTTGTTGAATCGTGTCCGTTTTGGAAGTAAAAAAAATAACCCTCCTATTTTGACAGGATTTGCCAACGATTCCTCCCCCTAAATGGGAGTATTTTCTTGATCTGAGACACGCTTTTGTTAATTCAACCAGTAAAACGGCAACATCTTTCCTGTTTTATTAACATGCCGGGCGCGGGAAGGAAGTGAGAAAAGAATTTGTTCAGACTTTAATCAACTGTATTTTACTCATTGATAATTAAGAACTCTTTTCATTTCACTCACTTTAGCGGAGAGAATTTGTGCAAAAAAAAAGCCACTCCATGCGAAAATCGCGCGAGTGGCATTTTTTTACACTTACATTTTGTTACCAGAATTTTGAGCTCTCGATCACTCAAAGTCACCTTCAACGATCAGGGAGTCATCCCCCCCTTCGTGGGTAACATGCTCGAACTGCCACGGGTTATGGTAGTTCTCCATTGCTTCGAACACCACTTTCGCCAGCTCGTTGTTACTGGACGTGTTGTGGCACAGCAGATACTCCGTATCCGGCAGCGGAGGGAGTCCATCGGATTTTCCCAGCACCCGCAGATCCGGGCTCATCATCTCCACCGGACGCGCCGTTACGCCAAGGCCGGCTTTGACCGCTGCGCGAACGGCAGGCAATGTGGAGGCCACATACGCCAGTCGCCACGGAATGTTGGCCTCGTTGAGCGCCGCCAGCACCATATCGCGGAATGGGCTCGGATCGTCCAGTAAGACCAGAGGAACCGGCTCGCCTTGCTGAAGCACATATTCCGCCGCGCAATACCAGTGCGTAGGAGACGTTCGCAGCGTCAGGCAATTAAATTGGCCGGGACGATGCGTGGTGACCACGAGGTCAACCTCGTTCTCTTTTAACATCTCAATCATAAAAGCATTACGCTTCACGCTAACATCCAGCGCAAGCTTCGGATAAACCGAACTGATTCGATTAAGAAGGAACGGCAATATAGTATCCGCTGACTCATCAGATGCACCTAACGTTAGCACACCCTGAAGGTTGCTAAACATTAATGACATACATGCTTCGTCATTAAAACGAAGTATTTTCCTGGCATAACCCAGTAGCTGAATACCGTGTTCCGTTAAGAGCTTATTACGGCCATGACGGGCAAAAAGCTCTTTACCAACCAGTTGTTCCAGACGCTGCATTTGCTGACTGACGGCGGACTGGGTTCGGCAAACTGCGGCAGCAGCTGCTGCAAAAGTGTTGAGGTCTGCGACCGCAACAAACGTTCTCAGCAGATCGAGGTCGAGATTCATTATCGGACGATTTGCATTTATCATATCTATTCACTTTCAGGTTGCTCGTGCGGAGCTGCCCGGGTTGAAGCTGTGTGTAACAGTTAAGCAATTCCTTCTGGAGTTTTCCCTCGCATCCCGGCCCGGCAGACTGCCTGACAGATAGTTATTGTGCTGCTTTAGTGTATATATCAACAGTCAGAAAGCACGTTTCATGACGTTATTTTTATTCTCTTAAACGTTCAGGATATTTAGATGATCGCAGGTTAATGTAAATTACATTAAAGGTATGACACCTTTTCTGCCATCTTTATCGCAGCGCTGTCAACGTTGCAGGTTGTGCTTTGCACACGCCAGCCAGAGATAACTCCAACAATAACAATCAATTAATTCAGAAAATCAGGGCAAGATATACAAATCACATACGTCTTTCCTCTGCTTTCCTTAAAGACATCTTAACTCAAATCCACTTTATTTATAAGTCTTATCGCAATATTCAGGATTAAAGGTTGTTGTTAGGCTTCTAAACTAATTTTATTAAAATTAACTAAAGTTGCATTTTGTAGGTTAATAATAAATAAATTTTAATTTAGATTAAGGCCAATCATTAATAACACTTAACATTAATTTCACATGAGCAACTTTTAACCAAAGCCTGCTATTACAGCGTGATCTATTGAAGCACTCAGATTTTACGAAAAGTCACTCAGGTAAACTTCCGCCTTAACCCTGGCCGCTATTTTATTTTTAATAGCACAACATGCAACAAAGATTAAAATTAACAGCACAATTAACCTAATAAAACGCTTTCATGCATAACTTTAGACCAGAAAATTTCAACGCAGGCAGCGAAAGAGATTCAGCAGAATTTTTTCTATTGCACAAAATCTTCTTCTGTTTACCCTTCAAAACGAAGCGAGGGGGGAGTACATTGTTCCGTGCTGACTTCCACGGCAGGGAGCGGCAATAATAGCGAAAAGGTTAAAGGTTCATGTCCCCTATCGAAAAATCCAGCAAGCTAGATAACGTCTGTTACGACATCCGTGGCCCGGTTCTCAAAGAGGCAAAACGCCTGGAAGAAGAAGGCAATAAGGTTCTGAAACTCAACATTGGTAACCCTGCGCCGTTTGGTTTTGAAGCGCCGGATGAAATCCTGGTTGATGTGATCCGCAACCTGCCTACTGCACAAGGCTATTGTGATTCAAAAGGACTCTACTCCGCACGCAAAGCCATTATGCAGCACTACCAGGCACGCGGTATGCGTGACGTTACCGTTGAGGATATTTATATCGGTAACGGCGTCTCTGAGCTGATCGTGCAGGCCATGCAGGCATTGCTGAACAGCGGCGACGAAATGCTGGTACCCGCCCCGGATTACCCGCTGTGGACGGCGGCCGTATCACTCTCCAGCGGTAAGGCGGTGCACTATCTCTGCGACGAATCCTCTGACTGGTTCCCGGACCTCGATGATATTCGTGCAAAAATCACCCCGCGTACGCGCGGCATCGTGATTATTAACCCGAACAACCCGACGGGTGCCGTCTACTCTAAAGCGCTGCTGATGGAGATCGTGGAGATCGCCCGTCAGCATAACCTGATCATCTTCGCTGATGAAATTTACGACAAGATCCTGTATGACGCCGCGCAGCACCACTCTATCGCCGCGCTGGCGCCAGACCTGCTGACCGTCACCTTTAACGGCCTGTCTAAAACTTACCGTGTGGCCGGTTTCCGCCAGGGCTGGATGGTCCTCAACGGTCCGAAAAAACATGCGAAAGGTTACATTGAAGGGCTGGAGATGCTGGCTTCCATGCGTTTGTGTGCCAACGTTCCGGCCCAGCACGCGATCCAGACGGCGCTGGGCGGTTATCAGAGCATCAGCGAGTTCATCGTGCCCGGCGGCCGCCTGTACGAACAGCGTAACCGCGCCTGGGAGCTGATCAACGACATCCCTGGCGTCTCATGCGTGAAGCCTAACGGTGCGCTTTACATGTTCCCGAAAATCGACGCGAAGCGCTTCAACATTCACGATGACCAAAAAATGGTGCTTGATTTCCTGCTGCAGGAAAAAGTGCTGCTGGTTCAGGGCACGGCCTTTAACTGGCCATGGCCGGATCACGTTCGTATCGTGACGTTGCCGCGCGAAGACGACCTCGAAATGGCCATCAGCCGCTTCGGGCGATTCCTCTCCGGCTACCACCAGTAACACAAGCATTCTGCCGGGTGGCGCTGCGCTAACCCGGCCTTCAAAATCCGCAAATTTGCATCTTCCCTCCCCTCCCCGCACAATGAAGTCTGTCGCAGTGAAGACAAAAGGTAACCTATGAGTCAGAGTCATTTTTTTGCCCACCTCTCCCGCCTGAAACTCATCAACCGCTGGCCTTTGATGCGCAATGTGCGCACCGAAAATGTCTCAGAACATAGTCTGCAGGTTGCAATGGTCGCGCATGCCCTTGCGGCCATTAAAAACCGCAAATTCAACGGTCAGGTCAATGCGGAACGTATCGCGCTGCTGGCGATGTATCACGATGCGTCAGAAGTGCTGACCGGGGATCTCCCCACGCCGGTGAAATACTTCAATTCGCAGATTGCACAGGAATATAAGGCCATTGAGAAGATTGCCCAGCAGAAACTGATTGAGATGGTCCCGGAAGAGCTACGGGACGTCTTTGAGCCGCTGATTGACGAACATCAGTATACGGAAGAGGAAAAGTCACTGGTGAAGCAGGCGGACGCGCTCTGTGCCTACCTGAAATGTCTGGAAGAGTTGTCTGCGGGGAATAACGAGTTTTTACTGGCCAAAACGCGTCTGGAGAAGACGCTGGAATCCCGCCGCAGCGAAGAGATGGATTATTTTATGCAGGTGTTTGTGCCGAGCTTCCATTTATCGCTGGATGAGATCAGCCAGGATTCTCCGTTGTAATTTTTCGCCGGGTGGCGGCTTCGCCTTACCCGGCCAACGTTTCTGCGCTCACGCTAAAACGGGAATAACACCGGAATCAGCACCACACATACCAGCATCACCAGTATGGTGAACGGTACGCCAATCTTCACGAAATCGCTAAAGCGGTAATTACCCGGCCCCAGTACCAGCGTGTTAACCGGCGAAGAGACCGGCGTCATAAATGCCGCTGAGGCCGCCATCGCCACCATCATCGCAAAGGGGTACGGCGACACGCCCATCGATTTCGCCATCGCCAGTGCAATAGGCGCCATCAGCACCGCCGTGGCGGTATTGGAAATGAACAGCCCTATCGTGGCGCACATCACGAACAGGCACACCATCATCATATACGGACCGTATCCCCCGCCGATGTCCATGAGCCCTTTAACCACTAAATCCACCCCACCGGTTTTTTGCAGGGCAAGGGCGAATGGCATCATCCCGACAATCAAAATGATGCTTGGCCAGTGAATTGCTTTATAGGCGCTCTCGGCATCAATACAGCGAAACTTGCCCATTAACAGGCAGGCAATAATCGCCGCCACCGGGTTCGGGATCTCGTCGGTGAGCATTAGTGCCACCATCAGCACCAGACAAAAAATGGCGTGAGGCGCCTGGCTGTGGGCCGGAGAGGCATCGCTCTCCTCAACGGGCATGTTGAGTACCACAAAATCGCGGCCTTTTTGGCCGAGCTGGCTGATAAGCTTCCAGTTACCCACCACGAGAAAAATATCGCCCAGCAGGATAGGCTCATCCACCACGGCCCCTTCCATCGCCACGCCATCACGCTTCAGGCCGACGACATTAAGACCGTAGCGGGTACGGAACCCCATTTCACGCACGGTTTTGCCCAACAATTCCGATTCCGGGATCAGCGACACTTCCGCCATACCCACATCCAGCGCCTGGTCGGAGAAATACTCTCCGCGTAGCACCATCGGCTCCAGCAGCTGCTCACTGCAAAACTCACGCAGATCGACCTCTGCGGTGGACATATCGATCAGCAGAACGTCACGCGCCCGGAATTCGGACACCCCGTTCACGTTGACGATGACCCGGCGAAAGCGACGCCAGCGCTCCACGCCGATCACGTTCGCGCCATACCGTTCGCGCAGCTTCAGGTCATCCAGGCGCTGGCCGACCATTGGCGAACCGGGACGAATAGCCAGACGGCGGGCGCGGCCGGCCAGACGGTACTCTTTGATCAAATCGCGGAAGGTGCGTCGTTTCCAGCCATCTTTAGTTTTGTCCTGCTTCTCGCCTTTCAGGGCGAAGCGAGTCAGCAGCATATACACCACACCCATCAACAAAATGACCAGCCCAAGCGGGGTGACGCTGAAGAAGCTAAAGCCCTCCAGCCCTTCACGTATCAGCTCGCTGTTGACCACCAGGTTTGGCGGCGTGGCCACCAGGGTCATCATACCGCTGATGAGCCCGGCAAAGCTCAGGGGCATCATCAGGCGCGACGGTGAGGTTTGCATGCGCATGGAGACGCTCAACACCACCGGGATAAAGATGGCAACGACGCCCGTCGAGCTCATAAAGGCTCCCAGCCCGGCGACCGTAAGCATGAGGTAGATCAGCATTTTGGTTTCGCTGTTGCCTGCCACCCTCACCAGCCATGCCCCCACAAGGGTTGCTACGCCGGTGCGCACCAGCCCGTCGCCGATAATAAACAGCGCGGCAATCAGAATGACGTTAGGATCGCTAAATCCCGAGAAGGCTTCCGGCAGCGTGAGCGTACCGCTCAGCGCAAACGCAACGATAACAAACAAAGCGACGGCATCCATGCGCACTTTGCCTGTAGCAAACAAAATGATGGCGATTAAAAGCAGGCTGAGCACCCAAATCAGTTCACCGTTCACAACATGTCCTTGTCAGAGAGAGATGCGAAATTGTGCCATAAAAAAGCCCCAGCAGCGTGGGGCTAAATCATGGGATTACACTTTTAGCGAGACGGTTACAATACCGTCTGGCGCCTTAGCGATATCAAGCGCGGTCAGCGTATTGAGCACAAAGTCCGCCTCGTCCAGACGGGGAGAATCGGCCGGAACGTTGACGGCAATAACGTGGCTGCCGGCGTTCAATCCGGCCAGCACGCCCGCTGCCGCATCTTCCACCACCACGCACTCCGCCGGGGGGATGCCGAGCATTTCTGCACCCAGCAAAAAGGCATCAGGCTCCGGTTTGCCGCGTTTCACGCGCTCTGCGGTAATGAACACGTCCGGCGTGGGTAAACCCGCCGCCTTATGACGGGCGTGAGCCACGGGAACCGAGCCGGAGGTGACAATGGCCCACGGAATTTCCGCTTCATTCAAATGCTCAAGCAGTTCACGAGCACCGGGTAACGCGGTGATGCCGTCCGTATCGGTGGCTTCAATGTGTTCCAGATATTTAAACTCTGCCTGAATTTCGTCCTCAGAGCGTCCCGCCAGAAAATGCCGGAGCGAGGTTATGGCCTGTTTGCCGTGGATAAAATTCAGCACGTCCTGATGGTTGATGCCATGTCTGTCCGCCCAATGGCACCATGAACGCTCTACAACCGGTAGCGAATCCACCAGCGTACCGTCCAGATCAAACAGAAAACCTCTACACTGCACACGCACCTCCGTCAGGCATTAATGATTTGTTGAATTTCGTTGCTGCTTAAGTGGTACTGGCGCGGGCAGGCGTGCCATGCGCTCAGCATGCGCTGGTATTTTTCCCACATAGGGGTCTGCGCGTTAAAGCCGTGGGTGCCCGCATCAAAGTGCGTATAACGCCCTTCTGTATTCACCATAAAGCGGACATAGCTCAAATAGCGCGCTTCCGTTGCGGCATCAAAGCCTAAGAAAGTGACGCGGCGCTCGTCAATGGACTGCTGATCTTTCAGGTTGGTCCAGGACACGTGAAGCGCGTGGTACATCTCCATAATGTCGATCACGATGCGGCAGGTTTCTTCTTTCAGCTCGCCAAACTCGCGGTCCAGTTCACGCATCTGCAAACCAAAGCCGCGTTCGACGATGGTCTGCAGGCGGCTGTAGCGCTCAGCGTTATCGGGATCAAGCATAGTCATCATTTTGTACTGGTTGGACAAAATCAGACGTTGAGCATGGGTCATTTCCATCTTTCGACTCCTGTAGCGCATGGCACTTGAAAAAAAAGACACGGTAACGGTGTGTTACTGTGCCTTCTTTTATTAGTCGTTTCGATGATCAATCACAAATCATCGAGGAATGTTTTATCAAGTTGCTTAAAAGCTCGCTTAAGCGTGTCAGCCAGCGCCTGATAATCGGGCTTGCCTTCAACCGGAGCGAGCGCCTGACCGGCTTCTTCCAGTTTCCCGCGAACGTCATAAAACCAGTGTAAAATAGAAGGCGGCAGAGGTGTGATTGAACGCTTACCTAACCACCACAGCCCTTGCATCGGCAGGCTCAACGCAAAAAGCGCCGTCGCCACGGCAGGCCCGAGCTGTCCGCCCAGTGCAATTTGCCAGCAGAGGGTAAAGATAGCGACAGGAGGCATGAAGCGAATCGCGTAGCGCGTGGCGCGGATTGTGCGATTCTCAATGAACATGGGCGCAAGGCGTTTTTCCATCGGCCACGTCTTCGCGTAATGCTGTCCCCGACGAAACAGACTAAAAAAATTCACGGACGGGATCTCAGGTGTCGACATGGCATACCTCAACTTCACATATAAAAATTAAAATTTTCGTGCAAAACCACAACAAGCTATGACAACGTTCAAAATATTTTGTCATCACTACCCCGTATCGGGTATCCTGTGCCAGCCTGATAGGGCCGTAGACGAGAATCGTTAACTCGTCAAATTATCGCATATTATGCCATTGTCTGAAAAATGTTCAAAATGGCTTAAAATCATAGGTATTTCTTCCATCCTGCCAGAATGTTCGTTTGGCATGATGTTAATCATAAATGTCTGGGTCAGCATGCGTTACGCTTTTAGACTCTTTGACGTTTTTTTAGCCACGTATCAATTATAGGTACTTCCATGTCGAGTAAGTTAGTACTGGTTCTGAACTGCGGTAGCTCCTCACTGAAATTCGCCATCATCGATGCGCTCAACGGTGACGAGTACCTCTCTGGTTTGGCCGAATGTTTCCATCTGCCTGAAGCACGTATCAAGTGGAAGATGGACGGCAGCAAACAAGAAGCGGCTTTAGGTGCAGGCGCCGCTCACAGTGAAGCGCTGAACTTTATCGTTAACACTATTCTGGCACAAAAACCAGAACTGTCTGCTCAGCTGACTGCGATTGGTCACCGTATCGTCCATGGTGGCGAGAAATACACCAGTTCCGTCGTGATTGACGACTCTGTTATCCAGGGCATCAAAGACTCTGCATCTTTTGCACCGCTGCACAACCCGGCGCACCTGATCGGTATCGCTGAAGCGCTGAAATCCTTCCCGAATCTGAAAGACAAAAACGTGGCCGTGTTTGACACCGCGTTCCATCAGACCATGCCGGAAGAGTCTTACCTCTATGCCCTGCCATACAGCCTCTACAAAGAGCACGGTGTTCGTCGCTATGGCGCGCACGGCACCAGCCACTTCTATGTGACTCAGGAAGCGGCAAAAGTGCTGAACAAACCGGTTGAAGAAGTGAACATCATCACCTGCCACCTGGGCAACGGTGGTTCCGTTTCTGCAATCCGCAACGGTAAATGTGTTGATACCTCCATGGGTCTGACCCCGCTGGAAGGTCTGGTGATGGGTACGCGTTCCGGTGACATCGACCCGGCGATCATCTTCCACCTGCACGACACCCTGGGCATGAGCGTTGACCAGATCAACAAAATGCTGACCAAAGAGTCTGGCCTGCTGGGTCTGACCGAAGTCACCAGCGACTGCCGTTACGTTGAAGACAACTACGCAGAGAAAGAAGACGCTAAACGTGCAATGGACGTTTACTGCCACCGTCTGGCGAAATACATCGGCTCTTACACTGCGCTGATGGATGGCCGTCTGGACGCTGTTGTCTTCACCGGTGGTATCGGTGAGAACGCGGCAATGGTTCGCGAACTGTCCCTGGGCAAACTGGGCGTTCTGGGCTTTGAGGTTGATCACGAGCGTAACCTGGCTGCCCGCTTCGGCAAGTCTGGCTTCATCAACAAAGAAGGCACCCGCCCTGCTCTCGTTATCCCAACAAACGAAGAGCTGGTCATCGCGCAAGACGCGCACCGTCTGACTGCTTGATTCCACACCGCCAGCTCTGCTGGCGGTGCTGTTTTGTCACCCGCCACAATCAGGCGGTAACGAAAGAGGATAAACCGTGTCCCGTACTATTATGCTGATCCCTACCGGAACCAGCGTCGGCCTGACCAGCGTCAGCCTTGGCGTGATCCGTGCTATGGAACGCAAAGGCGTTCGTCTGAGCGTCTTTAAGCCAATCGCCCAGCCACGTGCCGGTGGCGATGCGCCAGACCAGACCACCACCATCGTTCGTAAGAACTCCAATCTGCCAGCGGCCGAACCGCTGAAGATGAACCACGTTGAATCTCTGCTCTCCAGCAACCAGAAAGACGTGCTGATGGAAGAGATCATCGCCAACTACCACGCCAATACAAAAGACGCGGAAGTGGTGCTGGTTGAAGGCCTGGTTCCGACCCGCAAACACCAGTTTGCCCAGTCGCTGAACTTCGAAATTGCGAAAACCCTGAACGCCGAGATCGTCTTTGTGATGTCTCAGGGCACAGATACCCCAGAGCAGCTGAAAGAGCGTATCGAACTGACCCGCAGCAGCTTCGGTGGTACTAAAAACACCAACATCACGGGCGTAATCGTCAACAAACTGAATGCGCCTGTGGATGAGCAGGGCCGTACGCGTCCTGACCTGTCCGAGATCTTCGACGACTCTTCCAAAGCGAAAGTCATTAAAGTTGACCCGGCTAAACTGCAGGAATCCAGCCCGCTGCCGGTTCTGGGCGCGGTGCCGTGGAGCTTCGATCTGATTGCCACCCGTGCCATCGATATGGCGCGTCACCTGAACGCCACCGTGATCAACGAAGGCGACATCAATACCCGCCGCGTGAAATCCGTGACCTTCTGCGCCCGCAGCATTCCGCACATGCTGGAGCACTTCCGTGCAGGTTCCCTGCTGGTGACCTCCGCAGACCGTCCAGACGTGCTGGTTGCTGCCTGCCTGGCCGCAATGAATGGCGTAGAAATCGGTGCTATCCTGCTGACCGGTGCTTACGAGATGGATCCACGCGTCAGCAAGCTGTGCGAACGCGCGTTCGCGACTGGCCTGCCGGTATTCATGGTTAATACCAACACCTGGCAGACCTCCCTGAGCCTGCAGAGCTTCAACCTGGAAGTGCCGGTTGATGACCACGAGCGTATCGAGAAAGTTCAGGAATACGTTGCAAGCTACATCAACGCAGACTGGATCGAATCGCTGACCGCAACCTCCGAGCGCAGCCGTCGTCTGTCTCCTCCGGCCTTCCGTTACCAGCTGACCGAGCTGGCGCGTAAAGCGGGCAAACGTGTTGTTCTGCCAGAAGGCGACGAACCACGTACCGTGAAAGCGGCCGCAATCTGTGCAGAGCGCGGCATCGCGACCTGTGTGCTGCTGGGTAACCCGGATGAGATTAACCGCGTTGCGGCATCCCAGGGTGTTGAGCTGGGTGCTGGCATCGAAATCGTTGATCCAGAAGTGGTTCGCGAAAGCTACGTTGCCCGTCTGGTCGAACTGCGTAAGAACAAAGGCATGACCGAAGCCGTTGCGCGTGAGCAGCTGGAAGACAACGTGGTGCTGGGTACGCTGATGCTGGAGCAGGACGAAGTTGACGGCCTGGTATCCGGTGCGGTTCACACTACCGCGAACACCATCCGTCCACCGCTGCAGCTGATCAAAACGGCTCCAGGCAGCTCTCTGGTTTCCTCCGTGTTCTTCATGCTGCTGCCTGAACAGGTTTACGTTTACGGCGACTGTGCGATCAACCCGGATCCAACCGCAGAGCAGCTGGCTGAAATCGCAATCCAGTCCGCGGACTCCGCGATTGCCTTCGGTATCGAACCACGCGTCGCGATGCTTTCCTACTCTACCGGCACCTCTGGTGCAGGTAGCGACGTAGAGAAAGTGCGTGAAGCGACCCGTATTGCACAGGAAAAACGCCCTGATCTGATGATCGACGGCCCGCTGCAGTACGATGCCGCAGTTATGGCTGACGTTGCGAAATCCAAAGCGCCAAACTCCCCGGTTGCAGGTCGCGCTACCGTGTTCATCTTCCCGGATCTGAACACCGGTAACACCACCTACAAAGCGGTACAGCGTTCAGCAGACCTGATCTCGATCGGGCCAATGCTGCAGGGTATGCGCAAACCTGTGAACGACCTGTCTCGTGGCGCGCTGGTAGACGATATCGTCTACACCATCGCGCTGACGGCGATCCAGTCTTCGCAGCAGCAGTAAATAAGGTCTTGCCGGATGGCGCTTCGCTTATCCGGCCTACAGGACCGTAGGCCCGGTAAGCGCTAGCGCCACCGGGCAACAAAAAGGCGACCCCACGGTCGCCTTTTTTATTTACAGCAGCTCTCGCGCCGCTGAAACGATGTCATGCGCCGTCAGGCCATACTCCTTCTGCAGGAAGTCCTGCGTCCCTACCTGACCATAACGCTCCTTCACCCCCACGCGACGCATCGGCACCGGGCAGGTCTCCACCAGCACTTCCGCCACCGCCGAGCCCAGCCCGTTGTGAATGCTATGGTTTTCGCAGGTCACGATCCGCCCGGTTTTCTCGGCGTAGTTTTTCACCAGCATCCGGTCGATGGGCTTCAGGGTAAACATGTCTATCACTGCCGCGCTAACGCCCTCCTGCTCAAGCTGACGGGCCGCTTCCAGCGCTTCGGCCACCATAATGCCGTTGGCAATCAGGGTAATGTCGCTTCCTTCGCGCAGAACATTGCCTTTGCCGATGGTAAACGTTGAACCCGGGGCATACACGCTTGGCGCCTGCTTACGGATAGTACGTACCCAGTAGAACCCGTCGAGGTCGATAAGCTGGCGCAGTATGTCTTCAAACATCACCGCGTCGGTCACCTCCAGCACTACCGAATGCGCCAGACCGCGCACAATGCCCATATCCTCGAACGACATATGCGTCCCGCCGTTGTGGCAGGCCGTCACGCCCGCATCCGAGGCAATGACCTTCACGTTATTTCGCTGGTAGTCCAGGGACATAAACAGCTGGTCGAAGCAGCGACGGCTGGCAAAGGCGGTAAAGGTATGAACAAACGGCTTGCGGCCGGTGAGTGACAGCCCGGCCGCGGTACCGATCACGTTGGCCTCCATAATGCCGCAGTTGATCACATGTTGCGGATAATCGCGCGCCACGCCGTCCATCGCCATTGAGCTCATCAGATCCGCTTCCAGGGCGATGATCTCGCTCCCGGCTTCAATCTGTTTTGCCACAAAGCCCGCGTAGATCTTACGCATCTCTATGGCATCTTTCTGTCCTGCAGGTGCAACCTTAATCATGAGTTACCTCCAGCTGGCGGATCGCCTCGTCGAGGGCCGCTTTGCTCTCCGGGGTCAATCGCAGATGGTGCGAGTTACCCAGCTGTTCCAGATACGCCACTCCCTGTCCTTTGATGCTGTCGAGGATCACCACCCGCGGACGCGCATCCGCTGGCGGAACCGGTGCAGTGACCTTCAGCAGTGCCGGGATGTCATCTCCTTTCACCGTCACCACGTCAAAACCAAAGGCGCGGAATTTCCCTTCCAGATCGAACGCGCAGATGATCTCATCCAGCTCGCCATCAAGCTGTTGTTTATTCCAGTCCACAAACACCGTCAGGTTGTTAAGACGATGGTGGGCAATAAACTGGAACGCTTCCCAGCACTGCCCTTCGTTCAGCTCGCCGTCACCGACGATGCAAAAGACCCGATTTGACCGCCCGGCCAGCTTATGCGACAGCGCCATGCCGCCCGCGATGGAGATCCCCTGGCCAAGCGAGCCGGTCGTGGCATCCACACCGCGTGTTTTTAGCCGGTCCGGATGGCTTGGCAGGCGTGTGCCGTTCTGGTTAAGCGTGCTCAGCTCTTCCATCGGGAAATAGCCCTTAATCGCCAGCGTACTGTACAGGGCCGGTCCCGCATGGCCCTTCGACAGGACAAAGTAGTCTCGTTCGGGCCAGTCCGGGTCTGCCGGGTCAATTTTCATTACCGCGCCGTACAGTACGGCCAGGGTTTCGACGACCGACATACTGCCGCCGTAGTGACCAAATCCCAGCTGCGTCAGCGATTTCAGGGTCTCGAGTCGAATTTGACGCGCGAGTTCGGTTATCTCATTCTCGTTCATGATTTGGCTCCGGTGTTTTCCTGCGCATTACCACCCGCAGATTTGTTTTTCGCGAACACGTTGTACGCCACCAGCAGCGCGAACAACGCAACGACAAGCCCGGTGATGGCCAGTGGTGACAGGAAGCGCGCCAGGTTACCAAGCACAATCCCGACGGCGCCGAAGTCAGCGTCCGAGAAAGTGGTATTGGCAAAGCCAATGGCTCCCAGTACTGGCAGCAGCAGCACCGGCAGGAAGGTGATTAAGAGCCCGTTGGCAAAGGCGCCAATCATTGCCCCGCGACGTCCACCGGTGGCGTTACCAAACACGCCCGCGGTTGCGCCGGTGAAGAAGTGCGGCACCACACCCGGCAGGATCAGCACCCAGTTAAACTGGCCGCAGATAATTAACCCCACAATCCCCCCGAGGAAGCTGAACAGGAAGCCAATCAGCACCGCGTTGGGCGCATACGGATAGACCACCGGGCAGTCCAGGGCCGGACGCGCATTGGGCACCAGTTTTTCTGAGAAGCCGGTAAAGGCCGGGACGATTTCTGCCAGAATCAGGCGTACACCCTGCAGGATGATGAACACCCCTGCGGCGAAGGTGATTGCCATGATAATGGCGTAGACCAGGTAGTTCTGACCGCCGCTGAAGGTCGCCTCGACGTATTCACGCCCGGCGCTCACCGCCATGATCAGGTAGATAATCATCATGGTCAGAGAGATGGAGATCGAGCTGTCACGCAGGAAGCTCAGGTTCTTCGGCAGGTTCATCTCTTCGGTTGAACGTGAACCTTTGCCGACCTTGCTGCCAATCCAGCCGGACAGCACGTAGCCCAGAGTGCCGAAATGGCCGAAAGCAATATCATCGTTGCCGGTAATGCGCTTCATGTAACGCTGCGCAATCGCCGGGAAGAAGGCCATGACCAGCCCGAGGATCAGCGACCCCGTAAAGACCAGCCCTACCCCTTCAAAGCCCGCAACCGTGAGGATCACCCCAATCATGCACGCCATGTAGAACGTGTGGTGTCCGGTCAGGAAGATATACTTCAGACGGGTAAAGCGGGCGACGAGAATATTGGCCACCATCCCAAACGCCATAATCAGCGCAGTCGAGGCCCCATATTTTTCCAGCGCAATGGAAACAATCGCTTCATTATTGGGAATAATGCCCTGGATATTAAAGGCGTGTTCAAACATACCGCCTAATGGATTTAATGACCCCACCAGCACGGTGGCGCCACCGCCCAGCACAATAAACCCGAGAATAGTTTTAATGGTCCCTTTTACAACGTCAGAAAAGGCTTTTTTCTGCGCAACGAGACCAATTAAGGCAATCAGGCCTACCAGTACGGAAGGGACTTTTAAAATATCGACAACGAAATTCAGCGTTTCAAGGATAAACATATCCACCTCGCCTTATCAGGGTTATTGTCTTTCGAACCAGGCACGCAGCTGCGCTTCAAGTTCGTTGATATCGATGATGTTATTGATCACCACCAGCTGGTTTTCCGGCACGCTGGCGCTGGAGGCAATATCTTTCGCCATCACGAAAAGATCGGCCGCACCGGGCGTGGCTGAAGAGAGATCGGAGTGCTCAACCTCGGCGTCAATGTCCAGCTTCTTAAGCACTTTTTTAATATTCATTTCGACCATAAAACTACTGCCCAGGCCAGAACCGCATATAGCCATGATTTTCATTGTTGTCCCCTTTTTTGCGTAGAGTATGTCCCATCACGCTTGCGCGTAATGTGTGTGACGAGTCGGATTAAATAATTAAATCAGAAGCGGTCGATTATCGTTTTAATTTCCTCCAGGGTATTCGCCTGATGTAATTCCGCCATATCCTCATCGCTTGAAAATAATTCAGCCAGCGCGGAGATCATTTCGATATGGCTGTGTTTATCCGGTGCCGCCAGCATAACGATCACATCGACGGGATCAAATTCGCCTGCACCGAATGAAACGCCCTTCCTGAGTTTTAATAATGAGAGGCCCAGTCCTTTTGCCCCCTCTTCCGGCCGCGCATGCGGCATGGCCAGCCCTGGTGCCAGCACATAATAGGGTCCTAAAGTGTGGTGCTGCTCAATAATGGCCGTCACGTATTCCGGCGCAATGACCTGCAGCTCCAGCAACGGTTTCGCGCATATCTCCAGCGCCTGCGGCCAACTCTCAACGCTTTCCTGCAGCGTGATGGTTGTATCATATATCCACTTTTTGAGCATTTCCCCTCCCGGCATCGCGCTAAAGATGAACAAACTTTATTCAACGCATAACGAATTGGCTGCGATCGGGATCACAAAGATAGCGCTACCAAGATCTAACATTCAGAAGTGTGATAGCGCTATCAAATTGACATCCTGGCGCGAAATCACAGCAAAAAAAGGGATTTAAGGCGTATACTGCCTGTCACGTGAAGCGAAGGATGAAATGAGTGGCGTCCTGTCAGCAGGAAGGTGTATGTCTCTAACCCGAAAACGGCGCAGTACCGGTAAAGTGACACTTGCCGATGTCGCACAGCTTGCCGGTGTGGGCACAATGACCGTGTCCCGTGCTCTCCGCACGCCTGAACAGGTTTCCGATAAACTGCGAGAAAAAATAGAAGCCGCGGTACAAGAGTTAGGCTATATGCCCAATCTTGCAGCCAGTGCGCTGGCTTCGGCCTCGTCATGGACGATTGCGATGGTCGTCCCCAATCTTTCCGAAGCCGGTTGTTCCGAAATGTTCGCCGGGCTCCAGCAGGTGTTACAGCCCGCCGGCTATCAGATCATGCTGGCCGAATCCCAGCATCGTCTTGAACAGGAAGAGAAATTGCTGGAAACGCTGCTGGCGTCAAATATCGCCGCAGCGATATTGCTCAGCGTCGAACATACTGACACCGTGCGTCACTGGCTGAAAAACGCCTCGATTCCGGTGATGGAGATGGGCGCCATGCGCGCCGATCCTATCGATATGAATATCGGGATTGATAACGTCGCGGCCATGTATGAACTTACGGAAATGGTCATCAAACGCGGCTACCAGAACATCGGCCTGCTGTGTGCCAACCAGGAGCAGTGGATTTTCCAGCAGCATTTGCAGGGCTGGTACAAAGCGATGCTGCGCCACCATATGTCGCCTAACCGGGTGATTAACGCCGCCATGCCGCCGAGCTTTTCGACGGGGGCCGCACAACTTCCTGAATTTCTGCTGGCGTGGCCGGAGCTGGATGCGCTGGTTTGCGTCTCAGATGAACTGGCCTGTGGCGCGCTGTACGAGTGCCAGCGCAGGCGTATCAAGGTGCCGGACGATCTGGCCGTGGTCGGGTTTGGCGACAGTGACGTCAGCCGTGTCTGTCAGCCGCCGCTGACGACGATGGCAGTACCCCATCGTAAGATTGGTATTGAAGCGGGACGTGCATTGCTGGAACGTCTGAATGACGGAGACTGGCGCGATCAGAAACCCATCGCATCCAGTCTGTGTCTGAGGGAGAGCTGCTAAAGCTTATTCGGCCTCTTCTTCTTTCTCAGATTTGGTCGATTCGTTTTTGGCGTTGCGGGTCATCCACAGCGCCAGTGCTTTTAACGAATCCGGCGTGAACTCGTCACAACGCGCGGTGATCTCTTCCGGCGTCATCCAGCTCACTTCGCTTACTTCTTCTTCCTGCAGGGCGAACGGCCCGTGGGAAACGCAGCTAAACAGCCCGCCCCAGACACGGCAATGTTCGTCTTCAAAATAGAACTGTCCATGCTCGGCAAACGGTACGCCCGCAATGCCTAGCTCTTCTTCCGCTTCACGGCGTGCGGAATCCAGCAGGACCTCATCCGCCTGAACGACACCGCCCGCAGTGGCATCCAGCATACCAGGGAGAAAATCTTTGGTGTCCGTGCGGCGTTGAACCAAAATTTTGCCCATGCCGTCATGAACAACAATATACGTCGCACGATGACGCAGGCGTTCAGCGCGCATTTGTTCGCGGCTGGCCTGCGCGATCACTTCATTCTCTTCGTTGACAATGTCAACCCACTCTGTACTTGCCAAATGACTCTGCTCCACCATCGGGAAACCTTCTCGTCTAAGCGCTCTTACGGCGCGTTTACAGTTGAGGTGTAACTTACGGATTAATCGCTACCTGTGCAATAACTTGCTGATCATTAAGTGCGATAACGCTTAACGTATGCTCATCAAGCATGCCATAGCTCGCCGGGTATCCGCCTTTCGGAATGCTGACCGAACCTGGGTTGAAGTGATAAATCTCCCCGCGTTTTTCTGCTACCGGAATATGAGTATGGCCGTAAACCAGGACATCGCCAGCGGCCAGCGCCGGGAGATTATCCGGGCTAAAAAGATGACCATGGGTGAGGAACAGACGGCATTTTTCCAGCAGCACCTGTTGCCACGGAGCGGTCATGGGGAAGTGCAGCAGCATCTGGTCCACTTCGCTGTCGCAGTTACCGCGCACGGCAATAATGCGCGAGGCATAGGGGTTGAGTTTTTCCGCCACCTGCGCAGGGGCATAGCCTTCCGGCAATGCGTTACGTGGGCCATGGTTCAACACGTCACCCAGAATAACCAGCCACTGCGCCCCACTTTGTGCGAACAGGGAAAGAACGCGCTCGGTCGCGGGCAGCGATCCATGGATATCCGACGCAAACATCAGTTTCATTAGTCACTCCTCAGAAAAACAGACTGCCCTTATCATACCTTAAGCGCCAGGGCTTATCAGCCGACGCGCTTAGCGGAGAGTGCCACATAGCGCTGCACCGACGCACGTTGCCACTGGAAAGTGGCGTAATCCACCAGCAGTTGGGGGACGTCATCGCCGTTAAGGATCAAGCGGTTCAGCATCAGCGCCAGGTCGGTATCGGCAATACACCATTCGCCAAACAGGTTCGGGTTACCGTGGGCCAGCAGCGAGGTGGCGGTGTCAATCAGCTTTTGCGCGCTCTGCGCCCCCTCAGTACTCAGGGCGGGCTTTTTCACACCCGCAAATACCACATCCGTGGAGCGTTCAACGCGAATCGGCACCAAATCGCTGCGTAGCCACGCCTGGATTTGCCGTGCCCGGGCCCGCTTTTGCAGATCGTGAGGATAAATACGCTCCCACTCTGGTGGCGCGAACCTATCTTCCAAGTATTCATCGATCGCCGACGATTCACTCAGCGCGAAGCCATCAATGTCCAGTACCGGCACGCGCCGGGTCAGATCGTAACCCTGCCACTGCGGTTTCAGATGTTCACCGCCGTCCAGATCAACGGTTTTCAGGCTAAATGACAGCCCTTTTTCCGCCAGCGCCACGTACACGCTCATGACATAGGGTGAAAAGAATTGGGCATCGGACCACAACGTGATTACAGGCTGGTTCATAACATCCTCATCGGCTGATCGGTATTCCCTCAACATATAGTCTCTTTACGCCGCTGTCACTTGATGAAAACTCACGATTTTGCACAACCACCTATACTGATTGGTCATGGCATTACACTTCACACTGACAGGAGTTGAGAATGATCGACCTTTATTACGCCCCTACTCCAAACGGCCATAAGATCACCCTCTTTCTTGAAGAAGCCGAGCTGGAATACAGGATCATCCGCGTGGATATCAGCAAAGGCGATCAGTTCAGGCCTCTCTTTCTGGCCATCTCACCGAACAACAAAATCCCGGCCATCATCGATAACCTGCCAGCTGATGGCGGCAAACCGTTGAGCCTGTTTGAATCCGGGGAGATTTTGCTCTATCTGGCGGAGAAAACCGGCAAACTGCTGAGCGGGGAACTGCGCGAGCGTCACCACACGCTACAGTGGCTGTTCTGGCAGACAAGCGGCCTGGGCCCGATGCTGGGGCAGAACCACCACTTTACCGCTTACGCGCCACAACCCATCCCGTATGCGATAGAGCGCTATCAGGTGGAAACGCAGCGGCTGTACGGCGTACTGAACCGTCGGCTGGAAAAATCACCGTGGCTCGGGGGCGATCATTACAGTATCGCCGATATCGCCTGCTGGCCGTGGGTGAATACCCATGAACGTCACCGTATTGATTTAGCCTCTTACCCGGCGGTTAACAACTGGTTTGAACGTATCCGCACCCGCCCGGCGACCGAGCGTGCGATGAAAAAAATCCAGGAGATTTAGGCCTGCGCCCGGTTGGGCGCGTGTCAGGCTCTCATGTATTATGGGGAGGAAATACTGACACGGAGAAGACCTGCAATGTCGCAGCATGACGCTATTATTCGTATAAAAAATTTACGCTTACGTACTTTTATCGGTATCAAAGACGAGGAGATCGCCAACCGTCAGGATATCGTGATTAATGTGGTTATCCACTATCCGGCAGACAAAGCGAGAGGCAGTGAAAATATCAATGACGCGCTGAACTATCGCACGATTACGAAAAGCATCATTCAGTACGTGGAAAATAACCGATTCTCTCTGCTGGAAAAATTAACTCAGGATGTGCTCGACATCGCACGCGAACATCACTGGGTCACTTATGCTGAAGTAGAGATCGATAAACTTCACGCCCTGCGTTATGCCGACTCCGTCTCCATGACGTTAAGCTGGCAGCGCCGGGCGTAAACCTGGAGGTTGTATGAAGATTCTGCTGACCGGCGGTACAGGCCTGATTGGCCGTCATCTCATTGCGCGCCTGCAGGCGTTACATCACGACATTACCGTGGTAACGCGCAGCCCTGAGAAAGCGCGCCAGGTGCTGGGTGCCGGTATCGACATCTGGAAAAATCTGGCTGACCGGCAGAATCTGGACGGCTTTGACGCCGTCATCAACCTGGCCGGTGAACCCATCGCCGACAAACGCTGGACGGAAGAGCAAAAACAGCTGTTGTGCAGCAGCCGCTGGAACATCACCGAAAAGCTGGTCGAGCTGATCCGTAACAGCCATACCCCGCCATCGGTACTGATTTCCGGTTCTGCGGTAGGCTATTACGGCGATCTCGGTGAGGTGGTCGTGACCGAAGAAGAGCCGCCGCACAACGAGTTTACCCATAAGCTCTGCGCCCAGTGGGAACGTATTGCCTGTGCTGCCCAGAGCGATAATACCCGCGTGTGCCTGCTGCGTACCGGCGTCGTTCTCGCGCCGAAAGGCGGCATTCTGGCGAAAATGCTTCCTCCGTTCCGGCTCGGACTGGGCGGCCCCATCGGTAATGGCCGTCAGTATCTGCCGTGGATCCACATCGACGATATGGTCAACGGTATTCTCTGGCTGCTGGATAACGATCTACGTGGGCCGTTTAATATGATTGCGCCGTACCCGGTACGTAACGAGCAGTTTGCCCACGCGCTGGGCCATGCTCTGCATCGCCCGGCGATTTTGCGCGTGCCCGCAACCGTGATTCGTCTGATGATGGGTGAAGCGTCCGTGCTGGTGCTGGGCGGGCAGCGTGCGCTACCGAAACGGCTTGAAGCGGCCGGGTTTGCGTTTCGCTGGTATGACTTAGAAGAGGCGTTGAGGGATGTGGTGGGATGAATATGTTACATTTGTACGCCATGTCCCGATGAAATGGCGTAACAATGGCAACCATTACCACACCCCGGCTTCACCTCACCCCTTTCGAACCCACTGACTGGGCCTTCTTCCGCTCGTTGCGGGAAGATCGCAATATCATGCGTTACATGGCCGCCATCGCGCCGGAAAAAGAGACCCGGCGCGTATTTGCTACGCGCTTAACGGCGGCGCACGTTTTTGTGATTCGTTTTCATGATGATGACACGCCACTGGGCGATATCGGCCTGCAGATCAGCCCGGAGAATCGTGAAGAGGCGGATATTGGCTATACGGTTGTGCCTGCCGCGCAGGGGAAAGGTATCGCCAGTGAGGCGTTGCGCGCGGTATGTGAATATGCGTTTAACCAGACCGGCGTGAAAGCGATTAACGCCTACGTACTGGCGGACAACGGCAGGTCGGTGCGGGTGCTGGAGAAAGCGGGGTTTGTGCGTACGCAGGTGCTGGAGAAGGCGTACGAGATTGACGGCGTACGGTATGACGACTGGGTGTATCGGCTGGAGTGCGGTGCGGTCTGATGCCCTTACCCCGGCCCTCTCACACAGGAGAGGGAGAAAACCCAGCCTGTAGGCCCGGTAAGCGAAGCGCCACCGGGCGATTGGGCTGCACCG
>NZ_JAMJFW010000021.1:0-81101 GCF_023544405.1 Enterobacter cloacae complex sp. OE43NF | reverse complement strand
GACATTAAGCCTGCCTTATCGGCAGGCTTAATGGCAAAAAACTTTAGGGGCGTAGCTCAGTTGGTAGAGCACCGGTCTCCAAAACCGGGTGTCGCGAGTTCGAGTCTCTCCGCCCCTGCCATATAGAATCCTTTGCTTCGGCAAAGGATTTTTTTTGCCTTCAACACGGCCAAAATCCCTTCCTAATCAAAAACTGCAGCCAGCCAGTATGCTGGCTGGTAAATCATTCCATAATATTGATTTTTAATAGATCTTTTATCTGCGATTGCTTATCGCTGTTCTGCAGCCAGATTGCATACAGCGGCCTGGAAAGCGTGGTGGAATCCAGTACGGTATGGAGTCCCGGTTTACTGTCTGCCCAGCAAACGGGTAACCACGTGCAGCCCTTTAGCAAGGAAAGCTGTTGGCAGGCGATCTCCGCTGAGCTGGTTGTTAACTGTGGAACATCGTCAGGGGCGATCAAACCGGTTTCATGCTGTTGAAAATCGGGGCCCCATTCAAGCCGCAGATAGGTTAGATCGGACTTCATCATCGCAGGCTCAGACGCATACAGAGCCAGACCAAACTGCCCAACAATCTGGCTGCTAAATTCGTCCATCTTGGGGGCTTCAGTGGTGATCAGCAGATCAAGCTGGCGCTCGTGAAGTTGCTTAACCAGCGACTGCCGTTGCGCAATTCTGGCCTCAAATTGCAAATGCCCATGCGAATGGTATAACCGCGAAAGCCACTGGCTGAGCATACATTCCCACAGGGAGGCGCTGGCCCCGATCGAGAACTCATTGTGCCTGGACGTATGAGCCACCTCTTTACGGGCCGCCTGCCAGGTATTCATCAACGTTTCTGCATACGGGAGCAGTTTCTCACCGGCCGGCGTTAAGCGGATATTGTTGCGGTGACGGGTAAATAGATTCACACCCAATTGATTTTCCAGCTGTCGAATACGAAAACTGACCGCTGACTGCGTCAGATAGAGGGCTTCAGCTGCTCGCCCGAAGTGGCGTGTCCTGCTCACTTCAAGGAAAGTTTTTAGCAATTCCGTATCCACATCTTTCTCCACAAAATTATTTGTCGTTATGATTTAAATGTTTTGTTTTACACTCTGTCAAGCGTAACTAATACTCCGCGCCATAAATAGCTCGGCCAAAGAATTAGGAGCGTGTAGGATGGCGGAAAGCTTTACGACGACTAATCGTTTTTTCGACAATAAAAATTATCCACGCGGGTTCTCTCGTCACGGCGATTTCACCATCAAAGAGGCGCAATTGCTTGAGCGTCATGGTTATGCCTTTAACGAGCTGGATCTGGGTAAACGTGAGCCTGCGACTGAAGACGAAAAACAGTTTGTTGCTGTTTGTCGCGGTGAGCGTGAGCCGCAGTCTGAAGCAGAACGTGTATGGATCAAGTACATGGCACGCATCAAGCGTCCAAAGCGTTTCCATACGCTGTCTGGCGGTAAGCCGCAGATGGAAGGTGCTGAAGACTACACCGAGTCTGACGACTAAGTTGATGAGAAAAGGAGCTTCGGCTCCTTTTTTTATGCCAGTAATTTTTGCAGGTGCAGCAACAACCGATCTATGGCGCGATAGCTCAGCGCTTCCTGCAAATGGTGTCTTTCAATCTCTGGGTCTCCTTCCACATCGGCGATGGTGCGAGCCACTTTCAGCAGGCGCTGCCATGCACGGATCGAGAGCCCAAATCGCGTCAATGTCTCTTCAAGCCAGCAGGCATCCTCAGCCTTAAGATGGCAAAACTGCCGAATCTCAGCATTATCCAGACGCGCATTCAGCTTATGTTGACGAGCGTACTGTCGGGCCTGTGAGGCGATAACCCGTTCGCGAACCTTCGCTGTGCTCTCACCGCGTATCGTTGTCTGGCTGAGCAAACCAGGGGGCGGTAATGGGATCTCCAGGGATAAATCAAAACGATCGAGGAAAGGGCCTGACAGCTTCCCCAGATAGCGCAGCGTCTGCTCAGGCGTGCAGCGATTATGATTTCCCTGATAATGGCCTGATGGGCTGGGGTTCATGGCGGCAACCAGCTGGAACTGTGCCGGGTAGCTTATTTTGGCGCGCGTGCGGGAGATATGGATCTCGCCAGATTCGATAGGTTCCCGCAGGGCATCCAGTACGCGGCGTTCAAACTCAGGCAGTTCATCAAGGAACAGGATGCCATTGTGTGCCAGCGAGATCTCTCCCGGCCCCGGAATGGAGCCCCCTCCGACCATGGCCGTCAGGGAGGCACTGTGATGGGGAGAGCGAAAAGGGCGTCGTCGCCACTGTTTTTGCAATGATGCAGAGCTCACCAGGCTAAATATCGCTGCGCTTTCAAGTGCCTCATGATTATTGAGTGGTGGCAATAACCCATTCAGCCTGCTCGCCAGCATGGTTTTCCCTGTTCCCGGCGGGCCAATCAGCAACAGGTTATGTCCTCCGGCTGCGGTGATCTCCAGTGCCCGCTTCCCCTGCTCCTGCCCGATAATATCGCTGAGGTCGTCCGGGCTTTCAGGCAGGATATCTCCGGTTTCCTCTGGCTCGGAGAGCGGATGTCGGCCTTCAAGGTGCGCGCAGACTTCCTGTAAATGCCCCGCGACCAGGCACCCTTTCTCGGCAATCAGGCTCACTTCTGAGGCATTTTCATTGGCTACAATAATTTGTCGACCGGCATGAATGGCTTCCAGCGCACCAGAGATGGCACCAGGAACGCCTCTTAACGCGCCTGTAAGCGCCAGTTCGCCAATGAACTCGTACGAGCCTAGCCTCGCAGTGTTGAGCTGCTCAGAGGCTGCGAGAAGCGCAATAGCGATAGGTAAATCGTATCGTCCTCCCTCCTTGGGCAGATCTGCGGGAGCAAGGTTGATCGTGATCTTCTTTGCGGGAAAGGTATAACCGCTATTGATAATTGCGCTGCGAACCCGATCTCTGGCTTCTTTGACCGTGGTTTCTGGCAAGCCGACAAGTGTTAGCCCAGGGAGCCCATTACTCAGATGAACCTCCACAGAAATAAGCGGTGCCTTTACTCCGATAGCCGCACGCGTGTAAACAACTGACAGTGACATAAGCACCTCCTCAGTGAGTCACTATGTCAGTATTGATTCTGCCTGTTGAGCATCAGTTAGCTGATTTACGACGCTCATTCCTGCTTTTTAGCGACATAGTGTAACTATTTCACTCATTCGGAAGCCCTCTCGCAAAGAGAAGGACGGAACGCGGCAGAGTGCTAAAACACGCCAAAAAAATGAAAAATATTCACTATCTAATTTCCTTATATAAAACAAAGCTTTTCAGGAATATGATTTGCCTGCTAATCAAATCCGTCATAAATAAATCTTGTGTTTGGTTTGATAACTGTGATAACTCTTTAGGCATTCCTTCGAACAAGATGCACAAAGAACTGAAAATGACAGCCCTTCTACTAGTGATTAGCCTGGTCGTGATTAGCGTGGTGGTGATTATTATCCCACCGTGCGGGGCTGCACTTGGACGAGGAAAGGCTTAGAAATCAAGCCTTAACGAACTAAGACCCCCGCACCGAAAGGTCCGGGGGTTTTTTTATGACTAAAAAACTTAAACGAGGAGCAGAGAATGACAAATAGCACAAAATTCTGTTTCTCCCGATTTATGACGGGGAACTAACTATGAATGGGGCACAGTGGGTAGTACATGCGTTGCGCGCACAGGGAGTCGAAACCGTCTTTGGTTATCCGGGAGGCGCAATTATGCCGATTTACGATGCACTGTATGACGGCGGCGTGGAACACCTCTTGTGCCGACACGAGCAGGGCGCAGCCATGGCGGCCATTGGCTATGCACGTGCCACCGGTAAAACGGGCGTCTGCATGGCAACGTCTGGACCGGGCGCCACAAACCTGATCACCGGTCTGGCTGACGCGCTGCTCGATTCCGTTCCCGTGGTGGCGATCACCGGCCAGGTGGCCTCACCCTTCATCGGTACCGATGCCTTCCAGGAAGTCGATGTGCTCGGCTTGTCGCTGGCCTGCACCAAACACAGCTTCCTCGTGCAGTCCCTCGAAGAACTGCCTGGCGTGATGGCGGAAGCGTTCCGTATTGCCAGCTCTGGCCGTCCTGGCCCGGTTCTGGTGGATATCCCGAAAGATATTCAGGTCGCACTCGGTGAGCTGGAACCGCACTTCTCCACCGTTGAAAGTGACGACGCGTTCCCACATGCGGAAGTCGAAGAGGCGCGTCGGATGCTGGCGCAGGCAGCCCAGCCGATGCTGTACGTCGGCGGCGGCGTCGGCATGGCACAGGCAGTTCCGGCCCTGCGCGAATTCATCGCGGTAACGCAAATGCCTGCCACCTGCACGCTGAAAGGGTTGGGCGCAGTAGATGCTGACTACCCATATTACCTGGGCATGCTGGGGATGCACGGCACCAAAGCGGCAAACCTGGCGGTGCAGGAGTGTGATTTGCTGATTGCCGTCGGTGCCCGTTTTGACGATCGTGTGACCGGCAAGCTGAATACCTTCGCGCCAAACGCCAAAGTTATCCATATGGATATCGACCCGGCGGAAATGAACAAGCTGCGTCAGACGCATGTTGCGCTGCAGGGCGATCTCAACACGCTGCTGCCGGCGTTACAGCAGCCTTTGAATATCGGCGAGTGGCGCCAGCACACGGCTGAAATGCGTGCCGAGCACGCCTGGCGTTACGACCATCCGGGTGAGGCCATCTATGCGCCGCTGCTGTTGAAGCAGTTGTCTGATCGTAAACCGGCAGACAGCGTAGTGACGACCGATGTCGGCCAGCACCAGATGTGGTCTGCGCAGCACATGACCTACACCCGCCCGGAAAACTTCATCACCTCCAGCGGATTAGGCACGATGGGCTTCGGCCTGCCTGCCGCGGTGGGTGCTCAGGTTGCGCGTCCAAACGATACGGTCATCTGTATCTCCGGTGACGGCTCCTTCATGATGAACGTTCAGGAGTTGGGCACCGTTAAGCGTAAACAATTGCCGCTGAAGATCGTGTTGCTTGATAACCAGCGTTTAGGGATGGTTCGCCAGTGGCAGCAGCTGTTCTTCGAGGAGCGCTACAGCGAAACCACCCTGACTGATAACCCCGATTTCCTCACTCTGGCCAGCGCCTTTGGCATTCCTGGACAGCACATCACCCGTAAAGACCAGGTTGAAGCGGCACTCGACACCATGCTGTCAAGCGAAGGGCCTTACCTGCTTCATGTCTCAATCGACGAGCTTGAGAACGTCTGGCCGTTGGTACCGCCAGGTGCCAGTAACTCACAAATGCTGGAGAAATTATCATGATGCAACATCAGGTCGCCGTTCAGGCTCGCTTCAATCCAGAGACATTAGAACGCGTTTTGCGCGTGGTCCGTCATCGTGGCTTTCAGATTTGCTCTATGAATATGGAGACGGCCACTGACGCCCAAAATATCAGTATCGAATTAACCGTTGCCAGCCCGCGCCCGGTCGACTTACTGTTTAGTCAATTATCAAAGCTGGTGGATGTTGCCCATGTTGCCATCTGCCAGAGCACAACCACATCACAACAAATCCGCGCCTGAGCGTGACAGGAAGAGAAAATGACGACAAAAAAAGCTGATTACATTTGGTTCAATGGTGAGATGGTTCGTTGGGAGGACGCGAAGGTCCACGTGATGTCCCATGCGCTGCACTACGGTACGTCTGTGTTTGAAGGCATCCGTTGCTACGACTCTCACAAAGGGCCAGTGGTGTTCCGTCATCGTGAACATATGCAGCGTCTGCATGACTCAGCCAAAATTTATCGTTTCCCGGTTTCTCAGAGCGTTGATGAGCTGATGGAAGCCTGCCGCGAGGTGATTCGTAAGAACAACCTGACCAGCGCCTATATTCGTCCGCTGGTCTTCGTGGGTGACGTGGGCATGGGCGTAAACCCGCCAGCCGGTTACACCACAGACGTGATCATTGCTGCGTTCCCGTGGGGGGCGTACCTGGGTGCAGAAGCGCTGGAGCAGGGGATCGACGCAATGGTCTCGTCCTGGAACCGCGTGGCGCCTAATACCATCCCAACTGCGGCCAAGGCGGGCGGTAACTACCTCTCCTCACTGTTGGTCGGCAGCGAAGCGCGCCGCCACGGCTACCAGGAAGGCATCGCGCTGGATGTGAACGGTTATATCTCTGAAGGTGCAGGTGAGAACCTGTTTGAAGTGAAAGACGGTATCCTGTTCACCCCGCCGTTTACCTCTTCAGCCCTGCCGGGTATTACCCGTGACGCCATCATTAAGCTGGCGAAAGATCTGGGTATCGAAGTGCGTGAACAGGTTCTGTCCCGCGAATCCCTGTATCTGGCCGATGAAGTCTTTATGTCCGGTACGGCGGCTGAGATCACGCCGGTTCGCAGTGTAGACGGTATTCAGGTGGGCGCAGGCCGCTGTGGCCCGGTTACCAAACGTATTCAGCAAGCCTTCTTCGGCCTCTTCACCGGCGAAACAGAAGATAAATACGGCTGGTTGGATCAGGTTAATCAATAAGCATAAATATGGGACGGCACGCACCGTCCCATTTAATAGTCAGACGGGAGTAAATAAAGCATGCCTAAGTATCGTTCCGCCACCACCACCCACGGCCGTAATATGGCGGGTGCCCGCGCACTGTGGCGCGCCACCGGGATGACCGACGCAGATTTCGGTAAACCTATCATCGCCGTGGTGAACTCCTTCACCCAGTTTGTGCCGGGCCATGTGCACCTGCGCGATCTCGGCAAACTGGTTGCTGAGCAAATTGAAGCTGCGGGCGGTGTGGCGAAAGAATTCAACACCATTGCGGTGGATGACGGTATCGCGATGGGGCACGGGGGCATGCTCTATTCACTGCCGTCGCGCGAGCTGATTGCCGACTCGGTGGAATACATGGTTAACGCTCACTGTGCGGATGCCATGGTCTGTATCTCCAACTGCGACAAAATCACCCCGGGGATGCTGATGGCTTCCCTGCGTCTGAACATTCCGGTAATTTTCGTCTCCGGTGGTCCTATGGAAGCGGGCAAGACCAAGCTTTCTGACAAAATCATCAAGCTCGACCTGGTCGATGCGATGATCCAGGGCGCGGATCCAAAAGTGTCTGACGAGCAGAGCAACCAGGTGGAACGCTCCGCGTGCCCAACCTGCGGCTCCTGTTCCGGGATGTTCACCGCCAACTCCATGAACTGTCTGACCGAAGCGCTGGGCCTCTCTCAGCCGGGCAACGGTTCGCTGCTGGCGACGCACGCTGACCGTAAAGCGTTGTTCCTCAACGCCGGTAAGCGCATTGTTGAACTGACCAAACGTTACTACGAGCAGGACGATGCCAGCGCGCTGCCGCGCAACATCGCCAGCAAGGCGGCGTTCGAAAATGCCATGACGCTGGATATCGCCATGGGCGGTTCTACTAACACCGTTTTGCACCTGCTGGCTGCGGCGCAGGAAGCGGAAATCGACTTCACCATGAGCGATATCGATAAGCTGTCCCGCAAAGTGCCGCAACTGTGTAAAGTCGCGCCAAGCACCCAGAAATACCACATGGAAGACGTACACCGTGCGGGTGGCGTCATCGGTATTCTTGGCGAGCTGGATCGCGCCGGGCTGCTGAACCGCGATGTGAAGAACGTTCTCGGTCTGACGTTGCCGCAGACGCTGGATAAATATGACGTGATGCTGACTCAGGATGAGGCGGTGAAAAACATGTTCCGCGCGGGTCCGGCCGGTATTCGTACCACGCAGGCCTTCTCTCAGGATTGTCGCTGGGACACCCTGGATGATGACCGCGCCGAAGGCTGCATTCGTTCGCTGGAGCACGCCTACAGTAAAGACGGCGGTCTGGCCGTGCTGTACGGCAACTTTGCGGAAAACGGCTGCATCGTAAAAACCGCGGGCGTGGATGACAGCATCCTGAAATTCACCGGCCCGGCCAAAGTGTACGAAAGCCAGGACGAGGCGGTAGACGCCATCCTGGGCGGCAAAGTTGTGGAAGGCGACGTGGTGGTCATCCGTTACGAAGGGCCGAAAGGCGGTCCAGGCATGCAGGAGATGCTCTACCCAACCACCTTCCTGAAATCGATGGGCCTCGGTAAAGCGTGTGCGTTGATCACCGACGGACGTTTCTCGGGCGGTACGTCCGGTCTCTCCATCGGCCACGTATCACCGGAAGCAGCGAGTGGCGGCAACATTGCGATCATCGAAGACGGTGACCTGATTGAAATCGACATTCCGAATCGCGGGATCCAGCTCAAGCTGAGCGATCAGGAGATCGCGGCTCGTCGTGAAGCACAGGAAGTGCGCGGCGATAAAGCCTGGACGCCGAAGGACCGCCAGCGTGAAGTCTCCTTCGCCCTGCGCGCTTACGCGAGCCTTGCGACCAGTGCAGACAAAGGCGCGGTACGCGATAAATCGAAACTTGGGGGCTAATGATGGCCGAGTCACAACCCTTATCCGCCGCCCCTGAGGGGGCGGAATATCTCCGGGCAGTGCTACGCGCGCCGGTCTATGAAGCGGTGCAGGTCACCCCGCTGCAGAAAATGGAAAAACTCTCTTCGCGCCTCGACAACGTGATTCTGGTGAAGCGCGAAGATCGTCAGCCGGTGCACAGCTTCAAGCTGCGCGGGGCCTACGCGATGATGGCCGGGTTGACCGACCAGCAAAAAGCACGCGGCGTGATTACCGCGTCGGCGGGCAACCACGCGCAGGGTGTGGCGTTCTCGTCTGCCCGTTTGGGGTTGAAAGCGCTGATCGTGATGCCGGTTGCCACGGCGGATATCAAAGTGGATGCGGTGCGTGGCTTCGGCGGTGAAGTGCTGCTCCACGGCGCTAACTTTGACGAAGCAAAAGCCAAAGCGATTGAGCTGGCGCAGCAGCAGGGCTTTACCTGGGTACCGCCGTTCGATCATCCGATGGTGATTGCAGGACAAGGTACCCTGGCGCTGGAACTGCTGCAGCAGGATGCCCATCTTGACCGCGTTTTTGTTCCGGTGGGCGGCGGTGGCTTAGCCGCAGGCGTGGCGGTGCTGATCAAACAACTGATGCCGCAGATCAAAGTGATTGCCGTGGAAGCGGAAGATTCAGCCTGCCTGAAGGCCGCGCTGGATGCGGGTCATCCGGTCGATCTTCCGCGCGTTGGGCTGTTTGCCGAAGGCGTGGCGGTGAAACGTATTGGCGACGAAACCTTCCGTCTGTGCCAGGAGTATCTTGACGACATCGTCACCGTCGACAGCGATGCGATCTGCGCGGCGATGAAAGATCTCTTCGAGGATGTGCGTGCGGTGGCGGAACCGTCCGGCGCGCTGGCATTGGCTGGAATGAAAAAATACATTGCCCAGCACAACATTCGCGGCGAGCGCCTGGCGCACGTGCTCTCGGGCGCTAACGTCAACTTCCATGGTCTGCGTTACGTTTCTGAACGCTGCGAGCTGGGCGAGCAGCGTGAGGCCCTGCTGGCGGTGACCATTCCGGAAGAGAAGGGCAGCTTCCTGAAGTTCTGTCAGCTGCTTGGCGGCCGTTCGGTAACGGAGTTCAACTACCGTTTTGCCGATGCGAAAGACGCCTGTATTTTTGTCGGCGTGCGTTTAAGCCGCGGTCTGGAAGAGCGCAAAGAGATCCTCAACCTGCTGCATGAAGGCGGCTACAGCGTGGTCGATCTCTCTGACGATGAGATGGCGAAGCTGCACGTGCGTTATATGGTCGGCGGTCGTCCGTCGAAGCCGCTTAAAGAACGTCTTTACAGCTTTGAATTCCCGGAATCCCCGGGCGCGTTGCTGAAGTTCCTGCATACGCTGGGCACGCACTGGAACATCTCGCTGTTCCACTACCGCAGCCACGGCACCGACTATGGCCGCGTGCTGGCCGCGTTTGAACTGGCCGAGCACGAGCCGGATTTCGAAACGCGTCTGAACGAGCTGGGCTATGAGTGCCATGATGAAACCCACAACCCGGCGTTCCGCTTCTTCCTCGCGGGCTAAGGGGAGGTCTGCGTATAGGTCGGGTAAGCGTAGCGCCACCCGACTTTAATGGTTCGGCAATATCTTCCAGAACGCATCAATAAGCGGCTCATGCAGCCGCTTTTTTTGTGCACACACGCCAAGCTCGAACGGCGTCTTTTCGTCGCTGCGCTCCAGAATCATCACGCGATTGCGCACCGGTTCCGGGCTGTTTTCCAGCACCACTTCCGGCAGCAGCGCCACGCCGCAGCCAAGCGCCACCATCGAGACCATCGCCTCGTGTCCACCCACCGTCGCGTAAATCGACGGATTACTGATTTTCTGACGACGGAACCAGAGTTCGATACGGCGTCGCACCGGACCCTGATCGGCCATGATAAACGGCACCGATGACCAGTCCGGCTTTTCCACCGACACCTGATTACGCACCGGGCAGGGTAGCGCCGGGGCGATCAGCACCACCGCCAGATTCTCCAGCATAGAGAACGCCACCGCGCCCGGCAGGGTTTCGGGCTTCCCGGCAATGGCCAGATCGGCTTCGCCTGTGACGACTTTTTCCATAGCATCCGCGGCATCGCCGGTGGTGAGCTTAATTTCAACCGAGGGATGCTCCGCGCGGAAACGGTCAAGGATAGGGGGAAGATGGCTATAGGCGGCCGTTACGGAACAGAAAATATGCAGCTCGCCGGATAAAGATGGCCCTTTCTGATCGATGGCGTGTCGTAGCTGCTGATACTGCAGCAACGTCTGCTGAGCAAAGATCCGCAGCTCTTCGCCCGCTTCCGTGAGGGTAACGGTGCGATTATCCCGCACAAACAGCGGCTGGCCGAGGTCCTCTTCAAGGCGCTGGATCTGGCGCGAAAGCGTGGACGGGCTAACGTGCATGGCCCGGGCGCTACGGCCAAAATGGCGGCTTTCCGCCAGATGCAGGAACATTTTCAGATCGCGTAAATCCACGGATTCCACTCCCCCTTTTTACATTGCAGATATTGCAACGTGACGTTGTGAATATATCAATTTCCGCAATAAATTTCCTGTTGTAATGTGGGTACATTCTCGCTGAAACGCGAACCGAACAATAAGACACACAACATCACGAGGTATCACCCATGGCTAACTACTTTAATACACTGAACTTGCGCCAGCAGCTGGCGCAGCTGGGCAAATGCCGCTTCATGGCGCGCGATGAATTTGCTGATGGCGCGAGCTACCTTCAGGGTAAAAAAGTGGTCATCGTCGGCTGTGGCGCGCAGGGTCTGAACCAGGGCCTGAACATGCGTGACTCCGGGCTGGATATCTCTTACGCCCTGCGCAAAGAAGCAATTGCTGAAAAACGCGCTTCCTGGCGTAAAGCGACCGAAAACGGCTTCAAAGTGGGTACCTACGAAGAGCTGATCCCGCAGGCGGATCTGGTTGTTAACCTGACGCCAGACAAACAGCACTCTGATGTTGTGCGCTCCGTTCAGCCGCTGATGAAAGACGGCGCGGCGCTGGGTTACTCTCACGGCTTCAACATCGTTGAAGTGGGCGAGCAGATCCGTAAAGACATCACCGTAGTGATGGTGGCTCCGAAGTGTCCGGGTACAGAAGTCCGTGAAGAGTACAAGCGTGGTTTCGGCGTGCCGACGCTGATCGCGGTTCACCCGGAAAACGATCCGAAAGGCGAAGGGATGGCGATCGCCAAAGCATGGGCAGCGGCTACCGGTGGCCACCGTGCGGGTGTTCTGGAATCTTCCTTCGTGGCTGAAGTGAAATCTGACCTGATGGGCGAGCAGACCATTCTGTGCGGCATGCTGCAGGCCGGTTCACTGCTGTGCTTCGATAAGCTGGTGGAAGAGGGTACCGACCCGGCATACGCAGAAAAACTGATTCAGTTCGGCTGGGAAACCATCACCGAAGCGCTGAAGCAGGGCGGTATCACGCTGATGATGGACCGTCTGTCCAACCCGGCGAAACTGCGTGCTTTCGCGCTGTCCGAACAGCTGAAAACCATTATGGCGCCGCTGTTCCAGAAACATATGGACGACATCATCTCCGGCGAGTTCTCTTCCGGCATGATGGCTGACTGGGCGAATGATGATAAGAAACTGCTGACCTGGCGTGAAGAGACCGGTAAGACCGCGTTCGAAACTGCGCCACAGTATGAAGGTAAAATCGGCGAGCAAGAGTACTTCGACAAAGGCGTACTGATGATCGCGATGGTGAAAGCAGGTGTTGAGCTGGCGTTCGAAACCATGGTGGATTCCGGCATCATCGAAGAGTCTGCGTACTACGAATCTCTGCACGAGCTGCCGCTGATCGCGAACACCATCGCCCGTAAGCGTCTGTACGAAATGAACGTGGTTATCTCCGATACCGCTGAGTACGGCAACTACCTGTTCTCTTATGCATGCGTACCGCTGCTGAAAGAGTTCATGACCACCCTGCAGCCGGGCGATCTGGGCAAAGCCATTGCGGAAGGTGCGGTAGATAACGCGCAACTGCGCGATGTGAACGAAGCGATTCGCAGCCACCAGATCGAGAAAGTAGGTCACAAACTGCGTGGCTACATGACCGATATGAAACGTATCGCGGTAGCGGGTTAACAACCTTGTCGGGTGGCGCTTCGCTTACCCGACCTACAAAACGCTAAGACGTAGGCCGGGTAAGGCGCAGCCGCTACCCGGCTTTTTATTTGCGATACAAGACCTTGATCACGTGATAGCCGAACTGCGTATGCAGTGGGCCAGTCGGCTCCAGTACCGGGCAGGAGAAGACCACTTTGTCGAACGCCGGAACCATCTGACCCTGACGGAATTCACCTAAGTCACCGCCGCGTTTGCCTGACGGGCAAATGGAGTGCTTCTTCGCCAGCTTGCCGAAGTCGGCGCCGTTTTTGAGCTGCTCCAGAAGATCCAGAGCCAGTTTCTCTTCTTTAACAAGGATATGCAGTGCTGCTGCTGTTTTTGCCATGATCGTGCCTTGAGTGGTATGGATTAGGCTCGCTATACTACCACGCTGTTATTCTCCCCTCCTGACTTTCATTGAGTGATCATTTATGCGTTTAAACCCCGGACAACAACAAGCTGTCGAATTTGTCACCGGACCGTGTCTGGTGCTGGCGGGGGCTGGCTCCGGCAAAACGCGTGTGATCACGAACAAAATCGCCCACCTGATCCGCGGCTGCGGCTATCAGGCCCGGCATATCGCTGCGGTGACCTTTACCAACAAAGCGGCGCGCGAAATGAAAGAGCGTGTCGGCCAGACGCTGGGGCGTAAAGAGGCGCGAGGCCTGATGATCTCCACGTTCCACACGCTGGGGCTGGATATCATCAAACGTGAATACGCGGCGCTGGGGATGAAGTCTAACTTCTCGCTCTTCGACGACACCGATCAGGTGGCATTGCTTAAAGAGCTTACCGAGGGGCTGATCGAAGATGACAAAGTGCTGTTGCAGCAGCTGATCTCGACGATCTCCAACTGGAAAAACGATCTGATGACCCCCGCTCAGGCGGCGGCAAGCGCCAAAGGTGAGCGGGATCGGATCTTCGCTCACTGCTACGGTCTGTACGATGCACATATGAAAGCGTGTAACGTGCTGGATTTTGACGATCTGATCCTACTGCCCACGCTGCTGTTGCAGCGTAATGAAGAGGTGCGTGAACGCTGGCAGAACAAAATCCGCTATCTGCTGGTGGATGAATACCAGGACACCAACACCAGCCAGTATGAGCTGGTGAAGCTGTTGGTGGGACAGCGCGCGCGTTTCACCGTGGTAGGCGATGATGACCAGTCAATCTACTCCTGGCGCGGTGCGCGCCCACAAAACCTGGTGCTGCTGAGCAAAGATTTTCCGGCGCTGCAGGTGATCAAGCTGGAACAGAACTACCGCTCATCCGGGCGCATCCTGAAAGCGGCAAATATCCTGATTGCCAATAACCCGCACGTCTTCGAAAAACGCCTTTTCTCGGAACTTGGCTATGGCACGGAGCTCAAAGTGCTCAGTGCCAATAATGAAGAGCATGAAGCGGAGCGCGTGACGGGCGAGCTGATTGCGCACCACTTCGTCAATAAAACGGAATATAAAGATTACGCGATCCTCTATCGCGGCAACCACCAGTCGCGCGTCTTTGAAAAGATGCTGATGCAGAACCGCATCCCGTACAAAATTTCCGGCGGAACCTCCTTCTTCTCGCGCCCTGAAATCAAAGATCTGCTGGCCTATCTGCGTGTACTCACCAACCCGGATGACGACAGCGCATTTCTGCGTATCGTGAACACGCCGAAACGTGAAATCGGCCCGGCGACGCTGCAAAAGCTCGGTGAATGGGCGATGACGCGCAACAAAAGCCTGTTTACCGCCAGCTTCGATATGGGGCTGAGCCAGACGTTAACCGGGCGCGGTTATGATTCCTTAACCCGCTTTACCCACTGGCTTGGCGAAGTCCAGCGTCTGGCGGAGCGCGAACCGGTTGCCGCCGTTCGCGATCTGATCCACGGCATCGACTACGAGTCCTGGTTGTATGAAACCTCTGCCAGCCCGAAGGCGGCAGAGATGCGCATGAAAAACGTTAACCAGCTATTCAGCTGGATGACGGAAATGCTGGAAGGCTCAGAAATCGACGAGCCGATGACCCTGACCCAGGTCGTTACCCGCTTTACGCTACGCGACATGATGGAGCGCGGTGAGAGCGAAGAGGAAGCCGATCAGGTTCAGCTGATGACGCTGCATGCGTCTAAAGGGCTGGAGTTTCCGTATGTTTACCTGGTCGGCATGGAAGAGGGCTTACTGCCGCACCAGAGCAGCATTGATGAAGATAACGTCGATGAAGAGCGTCGTCTGGCCTACGTGGGCATTACCCGCGCGCAGAAAGAATTAACATTTACGCTGTGTAAAGAGCGCCGTCAGTATGGGGAACTGGTTCGCCCTGAGCCGAGCCGTTTCCTGCTGGAGTTGCCGCAGGATGACCTGATCTGGGAGCAGGAGCGCAAGGTGATTACCGCTGAAGAACGGATGCACAAAGGTCAGGCTAACGTCGCGAACATTCGCGCCATGCTGGCAAAAGCCAAAGAGAAGGGATAAAAACTTGCAGGCCGGGTCAGGCGAAGCCGCCGCCCGGCAATGCACAGCGTATTACTTCACTTCAAGCGCCCAGTGGACATAGCTCTGCCACTGGCACTCTTGCTCAATCATCTCTGCCCCAAGCGGGTGATTATCAATCCAGTTTTCCGGCAGCGTCAGAGACAGCCTTTCGTCATCCGCCACCAGATGAATATTGGGCAGCAAATCATCGCGACGTCGGCTGGCAAACAGAATTGCCAGACGCAGCAGGCGGCACAGATGCTCGGCCACGCGCGGCGGCACGGCGTTTTGCTGATGTAACGAGGAGAGGTCAACGGCGTTGGTCTGGTTCAACAGTAACGTTGCCAGCAGCTTCTTTTGTGCCGGCGTGTAGCCCGGCAGATCGAGATTACGCACCAGCCAGGCTGCGTGCAGCGGCGCCTGCTTATACTCGACGCTCAGCCCAATTTCATGCAGCGCGCAGGCACTTAGCAGCAGATCGCGGCTCAACGGGTCGATATCCCAGCTGTTTTTTACCTGATCGGCAAACAGTGATGCCAACTGAGCTACCCGTTGCGCTTGATCGGTATCGACAATAAAGCGACGCTGTACGTTACGCAGGGTTCGGGTGCGGATGTCCTGATCAACCGAAAGATGCAGCATTCCGTAGACCAGACCTTCACGCAGCGCACCACCGGCCAGCGTCATACACTGGATGTTCAGCTCGGTAAAAATGGCGATCAAAATGGCCAGGCCGCTCGGGAAGACCAGCGCGCGTTCCAGCGTCAGGCCTTCTATTTCCAGCTCTTCCAGGCGACCACATTGAATCGCGCGCTGTTTTAACTGCTGGAGCTTGGTAAGCGTGATCCGCTCGTCCATCCCCTGGGCCATCATGATTTCCTGCAACGCCTGCACGGTACCTGATGCACCCACGCAGACTTTCCAGCCGTGATAGCGCAGTTCGTCCATTACCGGACGTAACACCTCGCGGGCGGCATTTTCCGCTTCGTCGAAGTTCTCTTTACCGAGATTTCGATCGGCAAAGTAGCGCTCAAGCCAGGTCACACAGCCCATCGACAGGCTGAACAGCGAAGTCGCCTGCGCGCCCGTGCCGGTGACGAGCTCGGTGCTGGCACCCCCGATATCGACGACCAGACGGCGATCGTCGCCGCCCGTCGTGTGCGCAACACCCTGATAGATCAGACGTGCTTCTTCTTCACCGCTGATAACCTGAACCGGGCACCCGAGAATTTCCTGCGCTTTGGCAATAAAATCCACGGCATTGACTGCCAGGCGCAGCGTCGCGGTGGCGACAACGGTAATTTGCGAATGGGGAATATCCTGCAGGCGTTCGGCAAAGAGACGCAGACACTGCCAGCCACGTTCCATGGCTTCGGGAGAGAGATAATTATCGCTGCTCAGGCCCGCCGCGAGGCGGACCTTGCGCTTAATGCGCGTCAGCGTTTGTATGCTTCCCGCCACCTCGCGCACAACCAGCATATGAAAACTATTCGAACCGAGATCAATTGCCGCATAAAGCGAGGTGGAGCTGAGCATATTTTCTTAACCTGAACGACGACGATTACGCGGTGCGCCAGAACGACGCGGGCCATTGCCGGAGCGGGCGCGGGTAAGGCGCTTAGGCGGCGGCAGTTCGCTTAACAGCGCATCCGGATTGTATTTACTCTGTGGAATAGAGTGACCAATGTAGGCCTCAATCGCCGGGAGATTCAGCGCATATTCTTCACACGCAAGGCTAATGGAGTGACCGCTTGCACCTGCACGACCGGTACGACCAATGCGGTGTACGTAGTCTTCGCAGTCATCCGGCAGGTCATAGTTGAAGACGTGCGTGACGGCGGGTATATGCAGACCACGCGCGGCCACGTCGGTTGCGACCAGAATATCGAGATCGCCACGGGTAAATTCGTCGAGAATACGCAGGCGTTTTTTCTGTGCCACATCGCCGGTCAGCAGACCCACACGGTGACCATCCGCAGCCAGATGGCCCCAGATATCTTCACAGCGGTGTTTAGTGTTCGCGAAGATAATGGCGCGATCTGGCCACTCTTCTTCGATCAGCGTTTGCAGCAGGCGCATTTTCTCTTCATTGGAAGGATAGAAGAGCTCTTCTTTAATGCGGTGACCTGTTTTCTGCTCCGGCTCCACTTCCACATATTCGGCGTTGTTCATCTGCTCGAACGCCAGCTCGCGTACGCGATAAGAAAGGGTAGCGGAGAACAGCATGTTCAGACGCTGGTTCGCCGGAGGCATGCGACGGAACAGCCAGCGGATGTCTTTGATGAAGCCCAGATCGTACATGCGGTCGGCTTCATCCAGCACCACAACCTGGATTGCGCCGAGGTTAATGTGATTCTGTTTTGCATAATCGATAAGACGGCCAGTGGTACCGATCAGGATATCCACGCCGCTTTCCAGCACTTTCAGCTGCTTATCGTAGCCATCGCCGCCGTAAGCCAGGCCAATCTTCAGGCCGGTCGCCTGCGTCAGAGGTTCAGCGTCTGCGTGGATCTGTACCGCCAGTTCTCGCGTCGGAGCCATGATAAGCGCGCGCGGCTGGTTAACTTTGCGGTCTGCAATCGCTGGATGAGAAAGTAAATAATGAAACGTTGACGTTAAAAACGCCATCGTTTTGCCAGTACCGGTTTGCGCCTGCCCTGCTACGTCACGACCGGCCAGCGTCAGCGGCAGGGCGAGAGCCTGAATGGGCGTGCAGTTATGAAACCCTTTATTTTCAAGGGCTTCAATCACTTTTGGGTGCAGGGCGAAGTCGGAAAACTTCTGTTCTGTTAAATGTGTTTTGCTCATAGTGTGGTAGAATATCAGCTTACTATTGCTTTACGAAAGCGTATCCGGTGAAATAAAGTCAACCTTTAGTTGGTTAATGCGACATCAACACGTCGTTGATGAAGGCGAAACCAACGCACCAGGCTTATTCCTGTGGAGTTATATATGAGCGATAAAATTATTCACCTGACTGACGACAGTTTTGACACGGACGTACTTAAGGCTGACGGGCTGACCCTCGTCGATTTCTGGGCTGAATGGTGTGGTCCTTGCAAAATGATCGCCCCGATTCTGGATGAGATCGCTGACGAATATCAGGGCAAACTGACCGTTGCCAAGCTGAACATCGACCAGAACCCGGGTACCGCGCCAAAATACGGCATCCGTGGCATCCCGACCCTGCTGCTGTTTAAAAACGGCGAAGTGGCGGCGACCAAAGTGGGCGCACTGTCCAAAGGTCAACTGAAAGAGTTCCTCGACGCTAACCTGGCGTAAGGTTTCTCCGCTGCGCGTCCAGAGGCCAAAATGATTTGCAACTCTGGACGCCCGGCTTAAGTCGTGCTAAGTTAGCTATGACTTCGTTTTAAACATATCTTGTTGTTTGAATCTTGTTTTACCCGAAACTTCCCGTTGTTAACTTAAACAGTGCGTGAAGTGGCTAAATTCCGGGCTTGTCACTCAAAACGTCTTGTCGTTTCAGATCTGCGTTCTTTCCCTGTGACCAGACAGCGAACAGACATGAGTTGATGGCCGCTAAACAGGCATGGATGACCCTGCCATACCATTCACAACATTAAGTTCGAGAATCACCCCGAGTTTAAGAACCCACACCATTATGAATCTTACCGAATTAAAGAATACGCCGGTTTCTGAGCTGATCACTCTCGGCGAAAATATGGGACTGGAAAACCAGGCTCGTATGCGCAAGCAGGACATCATTTTCGCCATCCTGAAGCAGCACGCTAAGAGTGGCGAAGATATCTTTGGCGACGGTGTGCTGGAGATATTGCAAGACGGATTTGGTTTCCTCCGCTCTGCAGACAGCTCCTACCTCGCCGGCCCTGACGACATCTACGTATCCCCCAGCCAAATCCGCCGTTTCAACCTCCGCACTGGTGACACCATTTCAGGTAAGATTCGTCCTCCAAAAGAGGGTGAACGCTACTTTGCGCTGTTGAAAGTTAACGAAGTTAACTACGACAAACCGGAAAACTCGCGTAATAAGATCCTCTTCGAGAACTTAACGCCGCTGCATGCGAACTCTCGTCTGCGTATGGAGCGTGGTAACGGTTCTACCGAAGACTTAACCGCGCGCGTGCTGGATCTGGCTTCGCCAATTGGTCGTGGTCAACGTGGTCTGATTGTGGCACCGCCAAAAGCGGGTAAAACCATGCTGCTGCAGAACATCGCGCAGAGCATTGCCTACAACCACCCTGACTGTGTGCTGATGGTACTGCTGATTGACGAACGTCCGGAAGAAGTGACCGAGATGCAGCGTCTGGTGAAAGGTGAAGTTGTGGCGTCGACCTTTGACGAACCGGCATCCCGTCACGTTCAGGTTGCGGAAATGGTTATTGAGAAGGCGAAACGCCTGGTTGAGCACAAGAAAGACGTTATCATTCTGCTCGACTCCATTACCCGTCTGGCGCGTGCCTACAACACCGTGGTTCCGGCTTCCGGTAAAGTACTGACCGGTGGTGTGGATGCCAACGCCCTGCATCGTCCGAAGCGCTTCTTCGGTGCTGCACGTAATGTGGAAGAGGGCGGTAGCCTGACCATCATCGCGACGGCTCTTATCGATACCGGCTCCAAAATGGACGAAGTGATCTACGAAGAGTTTAAAGGGACAGGTAACATGGAACTGCACCTCTCTCGTAAGATTGCAGAAAAACGTGTCTTCCCGGCTATCGACTACAACCGTTCCGGTACCCGTAAGGAAGAGCTGCTCACCACTCAGGAAGAGCTGCAGAAAATGTGGATCCTGCGCAAAATTATCCACCCAATGGGTGAAATTGATGCAATGGAATTCCTCATTAACAAACTGGCGATGACCAAAACCAACGACGATTTCTTCGACATGATGAAGCGCTCGTAACGCAAATAAAGCCAGTGAACGCCACGTTTTTACGTGGCGTTTTTCTTTTATGGACTATACGCTATTACCACATACTCCCAATTTTGACCGGTCGGTGCGACAATAGGACCGTTTGTACAGTCAAAGAAATAATTGATTGAAAAATATACAGAGGGAGTTGTAAGAAGCCACCTTTAATACTTCTGAGGCGGAGGCTTCATGGTTATACTTCCGGGACTAACATTTGTTGAGAGCAATCCATTGTGAATCTACTCACCGCCGTTACTGAGCTGATCAGTATTTTTTTATTCACAACCTGTTTTTTGTTCATCGCGCGTAAGGTGGCAAAAAGAATAGGGTTGGTGGATAAGCCCAATTTCCGTAAACGTCATCAGGGACTTATTCCTCTGGTTGGAGGGATTTCTGTTTACGCTGGCATTTGTTTCACATTTGGCATTGCGGATTATTATATTCCACACGCAGCCCTCTATCTCGCCTGTGCAGGTGTCCTGGTCCTTGTCGGGGCACTGGATGACCGATTCGATATCGCGGTGAAAATCCGCGCCACCGTTCAGGCGGCGATTGGCGTGATAATGATGGTCGTCGGCGGACTTTACCTGAGAAGCCTCGGCTATGTCTTTGGCCCATGGGAATTAGTCCTGGGTCCATTTGGCTTCTTCCTGACGCTTTTTGCCGTCTGGGCGGCGATTAACGCTTTCAACATGGTGGATGGTATTGACGGTCTGCTTGGCGGATTGTCATCGGTTTCGTTTGCCGCAATCGGCATCATTCTCTGGTTTGATGGTCAGTACAGCCTGTCAATGTGGTGTTTTGCCATGATTGCCGCCATCCTGCCTTATATTCTCCTTAATCTCGGTGCGCTGGGGCGTCGCTATAAAGTCTTTATGGGTGACGCCGGCAGTACGCTAATCGGTTTTACCGTTATCTGGATTTTGCTCGAAACTACGCAGGGTAAAACTCACCCGATTAGCCCGGTAACCGCGCTGTGGATTATCGCCATTCCGTTAATGGATATGGTGGCGATTATGTATCGCCGTCTGCGTAAAGGGATGAGTCCTTTCTCTCCCGATCGCCAGCATATTCATCATCTCATCATGCGTGCGGGCTTTACTTCCCATCAGGCGTTTGTCCTGATTACCCTTGCCGCCGCTATTCTGGCCGCGATTGGCGTTGCCGCAGAATATGCTCATTTCATTCCTGAATGGGTAATGTTGGTATTATTCTTGCTAGCATTTTTCCTGTACGGCTACTGTATTAAGCGCGCATGGAAAGTGGCGCGATTCATTAAACGTCTGAAACGCAGGATGCGTCGTAACAATGACAAAAACACAACATTAACTAAGTAAAACCGGGACTATGATGACTCAACCGTTGGCGGGAGCGAAATCAGTGGTAACTGAGAATGAACTGGATATTCGGGGTTTGTTTCGCGTGTTATGGGCAGGCAAACTTTGGATTGCGGGGATCGCGCTGGGGTTCGCACTGTTAGCGCTGGCCTACACTTTCTTTGCAAAGCAGGAGTGGAGCGCCACGGCAATTACAGACAGACCAACGGTTAACATGCTCGGCGGGTTTTATTCCCAGCAGCAGTTCCTGCGCAACCTGGATATCAAGGCGAATCTGGCGACGCCCGATCAGGCTTCCGTTATGGATGAGGCGTATAAAGAGTTTGTCATGCAACTGGCCTCCTGGGACACGCGTCGTGATTTCTGGAGCCAGACGGATTATTACAAGCAACGCATGGTGGGCAACAGCAAAGCCGATGCCGCGCTACTGGATGACCTGATTAACAACATTCAGTTTATGCCGGGCGATGCGCTGCGTAATGTTAATGACAGCGTCAAACTGATTGCAGAGACGGCGCCGGATGCCAATAACCTGTTGCGCCAGTATGTCGCTTTTGCCAGCCAGCGCGCCGCAAGTCATCTTAATGAAGAACTCAAAGGCGCCTGGGCGGCCCGTACCATCCAGATGAAAGCGCAGGTAAAACGTCAGGAAGAGGTGGCTAAAGCCATATTCTCCCGCCGTGTTCATAACATTGAACAGGCACTCAAAATTGCGGAACAGCACAATATTTCTCGCAGCGAAACGGACGTTCCGGCGGATGAACTGCCTGATTCTGAAATGTTCCTGCTTGGTCGTCCAATGCTGCAGGCTCGTCTGGAAAACCTGCAGGCCGTTGGCCCTGATTTTGACCTCGACTACGATCAAAACCGCGCCATGCTCACCACCCTGAATGTTGGTCCAACGCTGGACCCGCGTTTTCAGACCTATCGTTATTTGCGAACGCCTGAAGAACCTGTAAAACGCGATAGTCCGCGTCGTGCATTCCTGATGATCATGTGGGGGATTGTAGGCGCACTGACGGGCGCTGGCGTGGCGTTAATACGTCGTCGCACAAATTAAGAACGCCGTCTACGATGAAGGCTACGGCCTTCATCGCCTAATCGAAGAGAATCGATGTGAAAGTACTTACCGTATTTGGCACCAGGCCGGAGGCCATCAAGATGGCGCCTCTGGTGCATGCGCTGGCCAGCGATCCTGATATTGAAGCGAAAGTGTGCGTCACGGCGCAACACCGGGAGATGCTCGATCAGGTTTTAACGCTCTTTTCCATCGTCCCGGACTACGACCTCAATATAATGAAGCCGGGGCAGGGATTAACGGAGATTACCTGCCGTATCTTGCAAGAGTTAAAGCCCATTCTGGAATCCTTTAAGCCTGATGTCGTGCTGGTGCATGGCGACACCACCACTACCGTGGCAACCAGTCTGGCAGCGTTTTATCAACGTATTCCTGTCGGCCACGTTGAAGCGGGCCTGCGCACCGGCAACCTTTATTCGCCGTGGCCGGAAGAAGCCAACCGCACGCTTACCGGGCACCTGGCGATGTACCACTTTGCACCCACCGAAAATTCGCGCCAGAACCTGCTGCGTGAAAATATTGCCGACAAAAAAATCTTTGTGACCGGCAATACGGTTATTGATGCCCTGATTTGGGTGCGTGACCGTGTACTGGCTAACAACGAACTTCAGGCAGAACTCGCTGCGCGCTACCCGTTCCTGAACAACGGCAAAAAAACCATTCTTGTCACCGGCCACCGTCGTGAAAGCTTTGGCCGGGGTTTCGAGCAAATCTGTCATGCGCTGGCTGAAATCGCCGCGCAAAACGAAGATGTGCAGATTGTCTATCCGGTGCATCTCAACCCTAACGTCAGCGAGCCGGTCAACCGCATTCTGGGACATGTTGAAAATGTCCTTTTAATTGAGCCGCAGGACTACATGCCGTTTGTCTGGCTTATGAATCATGCCTGGCTGATCCTCACCGATTCAGGCGGTATTCAGGAAGAAGCACCTTCACTCGGCAAGCCGGTGCTGGTAATGCGTGAAACCACCGAGCGCCCGGAGGCGGTAAAAGCGGGCACGGTGCGTCTGGTCGGCACGGATAAGCAGCGTATCGTCGATGAAGTGACACACCTGCTGCACGACGAAGAAGCGTATCAGGCGATGAGCCGGGCCCATAACCCGTACGGTGATGGGCTGGCTTGTGGCCGTATTTTGCATGCACTTAAACACAATCGGGTATCGCTATGAGTTTTACTACCATCTCTGTCATTGGTCTTGGCTATATTGGCTTGCCTACTGCGGCAGCATTTGCCTCTCGTCAAAAACAGGTTGTAGGCGTGGACATCAATGCGCGCGCGGTGGAAACCATTAACCGTGGCGAAATCCATATTGTGGAGCCCGATCTCGACCGCGTGGTCAAAGAGGCCGTTGATGGGGGATACCTGCGCGCCAGTACCACGCCGGTTGAAGCCGATGCTTATCTCATTGCTGTGCCGACGCCATTCAAAGGCGACCATGAACCCGACATGGTCTACGTCGAGGCCGCTGCGAAATCTATTGCACCTGTGCTCAAGAAAGGGGCGCTGGTGATCCTGGAGTCCACTTCTCCGGTTGGCGCAACCGAGCAGATGGCACAGTGGCTGGCAGAAGCCCGGCCGGATTTAAGCTTCCCGCAGCAGGCGGGAGAGCAGGCCGATATCAATATCGCCTACTGTCCGGAGCGCGTGCTGCCGGGGCAGGTGATGGTCGAACTGATTAAAAACGACCGCGTGATTGGCGGGATGACGCCTGTTTGTTCCGCTCGTGCCAGCGCGCTGTACAAGATTTTCCTCGAAGGCGAATGCGTGGTGACGAACGCCCGTACCGCAGAAATGTGCAAACTGACGGAAAACAGCTTCCGCGACGTGAACATCGCTTTTGCCAACGAACTGTCGCTCATTTGTGCCGATCAGGGGATTAACGTCTGGGAATTAATCAGCCTGGCGAATCGTCATCCGCGCGTTAACATTCTGCAGCCAGGCCCGGGCGTAGGCGGTCACTGTATCGCCGTCGATCCATGGTTTATCGTGGCGCAAAACCCCGATCAGGCACGCCTGATCCGCACCGCGCGTGAAGTTAACGACAGCAAGCCACACTGGGTTCTCAACCAGGTTAAAACCACGGTGGCAGATTGTCTGGCTGAGAGTGGCAAACGGGCCAGCGAACTGAAAATTGCCTGCTTTGGCCTGGCGTTCAAACCTAACATCGACGATCTGCGCGAAAGCCCGGCGATGGAAATTGCTGAGATGATTGCCCAATGGCACACGGGCGAAACGCTGGTGGTCGAGCCGAATATTCATGAACTGCCGGCAAAACTGGCGGGGCACTGCACGCTTACCGCGCTGGATGACGCGCTGGCCACGGCGGACGTACTGGTGCTGCTGGTGGATCATAAAGAGTTTAAAGCGACCCCCGCCGATGCCGTACAGCAGCGTTACATTGTTGATACCAAAGGTGTCTGGCGTTGAGCAACCTGAACGGGACGCTTGAGTCCCTTGAGTGGGAGAGCCATTTTTTTGGCCTGCCTTCAGCCATTCTGCGTTTGCGCGAAACTGCACCGGCACTGACTGACGCCAACTTTTGCGTCTGGCAGCGGGTACAGGCGAAGATCCCGGCGGACCGCGCCGACCTGCTTGATGCGCTTCAGCAACACGGTTTTCAGCTGGTGGAAGGCGAAGTCGATCTTGCCATTACGCTAACCCGGCATGAGGCGCCAGGTGCGGAGGTTGCCGCTAAGCAGGATATCCCGGTGCTGCGCGAAATGGCGGCGCAGGCGTTTGCCCGCAGCCGCTTTCGTGCCCCCTGGTATGCACCTGAGGACAGCGGACGTTTCTATGCCCAGTGGATTGAGAATGCGGTAAAAGGGACGTTCGATCATGTTTGTCTGGTGTTCCGCGCGGCGGACGGCCAGATCCAGGGTTTTGTTTCGCTTCGCAAGCTCAACGAGCGCGAGGCGCGTATCGGCTTATTAGCCGGCCGGGGGATGGGCGAGAAACTCATGCAGGCGGCGCTACACTGGGCGCAGCAGCAACAGGTCTCGACGCTGCGGGTGGCAACCCAGATGGGCAACACCGCTGCGCTTAAACGTTATATTGCGAGTGGTGCCAACATCGACGCCACCGCCTACTGGTTATACAGGTGACAAGATGATTCCATTTAACGCACCACCCGTCGTGGGAACCGAACTCGACTATATGCAGTCTGCTATGGGCAGCGGCAAACTCTGCGGTGATGGTGGGTTTACCCGTCGCTGCCAGCAGTGGATGGAACAGCGTTTTCACAGCGCTAAAGTGCTGCTGACCCCTTCCTGTACGGCGTCGCTGGAAATGGCTGCGCTGCTGCTCGATATTCAGCCCGGTGATGAAGTCATTATGCCGAGCTACACCTTCGTCTCCACGGCGAACGCGTTTGTGTTACGCGGGGCGAAAATCGTCTTTGTGGATATTCGTCCGGACACCATGAATATCGATGAAACGCTGATTGAAGCGGCGATAACTGATAAAACGCGGGCGATTGTTCCGGTCCATTACGCGGGCGTGGCCTGTGAAATGGACACCATTATGGCGATCGCGAAAAAGCATAACCTGTTTGTGGTGGAAGATGCCGCTCAGGGCGTGATGTCCACCTACAAAGGACGCGCGCTCGGCACCATCGGCCATATCGGCTGCTTTAGCTTCCACGAAACCAAAAACTATACCGCAGGTGGTGAAGGCGGCGCGACGCTGATTAACGACCGCGCGCTGGTTGAGCGTGCGGAAGTGATCCGCGAAAAAGGCACCAACCGCAGCCAGTTCTTCCGTGGCCAGGTTGATAAGTATACCTGGCGCGATATCGGCTCAAGCTATCTGATGGCGGATCTGCAGGCGGCGTATCTGTGGGCACAGCTGGAGGCGGCAGAGCGCATTAACCTGCAGCGTTTGTCCCTGTGGCAGACCTATTACGACGCGCTGGCACCGCTGGCAAAAGCCGGGCGTATTGCGCTGCCGACCATTCCGGCAGACTGCGTCCACAATGCCCATATGTTCTACATCAAACTGCGCGATAACGACGATCGCAGCAAGCTGATTGCCTGGCTGAAAGAGGCTGAGATTATGGCGGTGTTCCACTACATTCCGCTGCACTCCAGCCCGGCCGGTGAAGCGTTCGGGACATTCGCGGGTGAAGACCGCTATACCACGAAAGAAAGTGAGCGTTTGCTTCGCTTGCCACTGTTCTACAACCTCGCGCCGGTTAACCAGCGTACGGTGATTAATACCCTTCTGAGCTATTTCGGCTGATATGTCTCTGGCAAAAGCATCGGTGTGGACCGCCGCGTCCACGCTTGTCAAAATTGGCGCCGGGCTGCTGGTCGTCAAGCTGTTGGCCGTCTCATTCGGCCCTTCTGGGGTGGGTCTGGCGGGCAATTTCCGCCAGCTTGTCACCGTCCTTGGGGTATTGGCCGGCGCCGGGATCTTCAACGGCGTTACGAAATACGTTGCACAGCATCAGGATGACGCAGCGCAGCTGCGCAAAGTCGTCGGCACATCGTCGGCGATGGTGTTAGGTTTCTCTACTCTGCTGGCCGCGGTGTTTCTGCTGGCGGCGGCCCCCATTAGCCAGGGGCTGTTTGGACACACGCATTATGAAGGGCTGGTGCGTCTGGTCGCTCTGGTTCAGATGGGGATCGCGTGGGCTAACCTGCTACTGGCGCTGATGAAAGGGTTTCGTGATGCAGCCGGGAACGCGCTTGCGCTGATCCTGGGCAGCGTTATAGGTGTTATCGCCTATTACTTCTGCTACCGCCTGGGCGGGTATGAAGGCGCGCTGCTGGGTCTGGCGCTGGTACCTGCGTTAGTGGTCGTTCCGGCGGCGTTTATGCTGATGCGTCGTGGCGTTATCCCCTTAAGCTACCTGAAACCGCAGTGGGACAAGGTGCTTGCGGGTCAACTGGGTAAATTTACCCTGATGGCGCTCATTACCTCTGTTACGCTGCCAGTGGCTTACGTGATGATGCGAAACCTGCTGGCGGCGCATTACAGCTGGGATGAGGTGGGAATTTGGCAGGGCGTAAGCAGCATTTCTGACGCCTACCTCCAATTTATAACGGCTTCCTTTAGCGTCTGGTTGCTGCCAACCTTATCGCGTCTGAGCTCCCGACAGGATATTACCCGCGAGATTACCCGCTCGCTGCGTTTTGTGCTTCCCGCCGTGGCGGCGGCCAGTTTTACCGTGTGGTTATTGCGCGATGTCGCCATCTGGCTGCTCTTTTCGGCGAAATTCATCGCCATGCGCGATCTGTTTGCCTGGCAGCTGGTGGGGGATGTACTGAAAGTAGGCGCTTACGTATTCGGGTATCTGGTGATTGCGAAAGCCTCGCTGCGTTTGTATATCCTGGCAGAGATAAGCCAGTTTACGCTCCTGACGGCGTTCTCACACTGGCTGATCCCGGCACACGGTGCACTGGGGGCGGCTCAGGCCTATATGGCAACCTATATCGTTTATTTCGCTGCCTGTTGCGGCGTATTTTTACTTTGGCGTAAACGCGCATGACTGCACTGATTCACATACTGGGATCGGATATCCCACACCATAACCAGACCGTTTTGCGGTTCTTCAACGATGAGCTGGCCCCGGGCAATCCCGATGCACGCGAGTTTATGGTTGCAGGCCAGGACAGGGGGCTGAGCGAGATGTGTCCGGCGCTGACGCTTACCTTCTGGCCGGATAAAGCCGCCCTGGCGAAGGCGGTTGTCGCGAAAGCGAAAGCGGATCGTGAGCAGCGCTTCTTCTTCCATGGACAATTTAATACCGGTCTGTGGCTGGCTCTCCTGAGCGGCGGGATTAAACCTTCCCAGTGCAGCTGGCATATCTGGGGAGCCGATCTCTATGAAGTCTCCCGCGGCTGGAAGTTCCGACTCTTCTACCCGCTACGGCGTATGGCGCAGGGGCGGGTTGGCTGTGTTTTCGCCACCCGTGGCGATCTCAATTACTTCGCGAAACAGCACCCCAACGTTCGCGGTGAGTTGCTCTATTTCCCGACACGCATGAACCCGGCGCTGAATAATATGGCAAACGATACGCCGCGTGAGGGTAAGCTGACGATCCTGGTGGGTAACTCTGGCGATCGCAGCAATGAGCATATTGCTGCGCTGAAGGCGGTACATCAGCAGTTTGGTGACACGGTGAATGTCGTTGTGCCGATGGGCTATCCGGCCAATAATGATGCTTACATCAATGACGTTCGCCAGCAGGCCCTGGGATTGTTTAGCCCGGAGAATGTGAACATCCTGCGCGATAAGCTGGAATTTGATGAATATCTGGCGCTGCTTCGCCAGTGCGATCTCGGCTATTTCATCTTTGCCCGCCAGCAGGGAGTTGGCACGCTGTGCCTGCTGATTCAGGCAGGCGTTCCCTGTGTGCTTAATCGCGATAATCCGTTCTGGCAGGATATGGCTGAACAACACATTCCGGTGCTGTTCACCACGGATACCCTGAACGTGGAGGTGGTACGTGAAGCTCAGCGTCAACTGGCGCTGGTGGATAAAAGTACCATCGATTTCTTTAGTCCGAACTACCTTACGCCGTGGCACCGTGCGCTGCGTATCGCTTCAGGAGACAACGCATGAGCCAGTTGCAATTCAGCGGCTTGTTAGTGGTATGGCTTCTGAGCACGCTATTTATCGCCACTCTGACCTGGTTTGAGTTCCGCCGCGTGCGTTTTAACTTTAACGTCTTCTTCTCGTTACTGTTTCTTTTGACCTTCTTCTTCGGTTTTCCGCTGACCAGTATTCTGGTTTTCCGTTTTGACGTGAGTGTCGCGCCGCCGGAAATCCTGCTCCAGGCACTCTTGTCGGCGACCTGCTTCTATGCGGTGTACTACGTCACCTATAAAACGCGTCTGCGTGCGGTGAAAGCGAGTGCGCCGCGTCGTCCGCTGTTCACCATGAACAGGGTAGAGACCCATCTGACGTGGGTGATGCTGATGACCATCGCGCTGGTCAGCGTGGGGATCTTCTTCATGCATAACGGCTTTTTGCTGTTTAAGCTGCACTCCTACAGTCAGATTTTTTCTGCCGAAGTTTCGGGCGTGGCGCTTAAGCGCTTCTTCTATTTCTTCATCCCGGCAATGCTGGTGATCTTTTTCCTGCGCCAGGACAGTAAGGCCTGGCTCTTCTTCCTGGTGAGCACGGTCGCCTTTGGTTTCCTGACCTACATGATTGTGGGTGGGACGCGCGCCAACATTATTATCGCCTTTGCGATTTTCCTGTTTATCGGCATCATTCGCGGATGGATCTCCCTGTGGATGCTGGCGGCAGCGGGCGTGTTTGGCATTGTGGGGATGTTCTGGCTGGCCCTTAAGCGCTATGGACTGAACGTGGCCGGTGACGAAGCGTTTTACACCTTCCTGTATCTCACGCGCGACACCTTCTCGCCGTGGGAAAACCTCGCTTTACTGCTGCAAAACTACGACAAAATCGATTTCCAGGGGCTGGCGCCCATTGTGCGTGACTTCTATGTGTTTATCCCGTCGTGGCTGTGGCCTGACCGCCCGGGTGCCGTGCTCAACACAGCGAACTACTTCACCTGGGAAGTGCTGAACAACCATTCAGGTCTGGCCATTTCCCCTACGCTGATTGGTTCGCTGGTGGTCATGGGCGGAAGCTGGTTTATTCTGCCGGGCGCGGTTGTGGTAGGGCTGATTATCAAATGGTTTGACTGGCTCTATGTGCTCGGCAACGAAGAGACCAATCGCTACAAGGCCGCCATTTTGCACAGTTTCTGCTTTGGTGCCATTTTCAATATGATCGTTCTGGCGCGCGAGGGGCTGGATTCATTTGTCTCGCGCGTGGTTTTCTTCATGGTCGTTTTCGGCGTCTGCCTGCTGCTGGCCAAACTGCTGTACTGGCTGTTTGACAGTGCAGGGCTTGTGCATAAGCGCGAGCCACAGGGCAGCAGAACGCTGTCGCAAGTCTGAGTAAGGATAGTCATGACCGACACAACCTCTGCACCGCGCTACGCGCTGCGTGGCCTGCAGCTTATTGGCTGGCGCGATATGCAACACGCGCTGGATTTTCTCTTTGCGGGAGGCCAGATGAAATCCGGTACGCTGGTCGCCATCAATGCGGAGAAAATGCTGGCGGTAGAAGATAACGCTGAAGTCAGAAGTCTGATAGACGCCGCCGAGTTTAAATACGCGGACGGTATCAGCGTGGTACGCTCGATCCGCAAAAAGTTTCCTGGTGCTAATGTTTCACGCGTCGCGGGGGCCGATCTCTGGGAACAGCTGATGGCACGTGCAGGGGCAGAAGGCACGCCCGTATTTCTTATTGGCGGTAAGCCTGAGGTCCTGGCGCAGACCGAGCAGAAGCTGCGGCGTCAGTGGAATGTTAATATTGTGGGTAGCCAGGACGGCTATTTTAAATCTGAGGATCGGCAGGCGCTGTTTGACCGCGTGCGCGACAGCGGGGCGAAAATTGTCACCGTGGCGATGGGCTCACCGCGCCAGGAAATTTTGATGCGTGATTGCCGTCTGGTTTGCCCGGATGCCCTCTATATGGGCGTCGGCGGGACCTATGACGTCTTCACTGGCCATGTAAAACGTGCGCCGAAGGTATGGCAAAACCTGGGACTGGAGTGGCTGTACCGCCTGCTGTCGCAACCAACACGTATTAAACGCCAGCTCCGTCTGCTGCGTTATCTCGCCTGGCACTACACCGGGAAAATGTAATCAAAATGTAGCGCGATATGCTGTTCGCGCTGCAACTCCCCTGCAAAACTGCTGCGAAACTGTGCAATGCATTTATTTTTTTAATGCATTGTTTGCCATTTTGCAGAATTTAAGAAACCATTCGCTCCGTATTTTAGTACCCCTAAAAAACAATACCTGGTATTAAGCCGGGAAACAGCAAACACAACCGAGGATCTATGGCAGAGAAAAAACCGGAGCTACAGCGTGGGCTGGAAGCTCGTCATATTGAACTGATAGCGCTGGGCGGCACTATTGGTGTGGGCCTGTTTATGGGCTCTGCAAGCACGCTCAAATGGGCCGGGCCATCCGTTCTGCTGGCATATATTATTGCTGGCCTGTTCGTTTTCTTCATCATGCGTTCGATGGGCGAAATGCTCTTCCTGGAGCCAGTGACCGGCTCTTTCGCCGTCTATGCGCACCGCTACATGAGCCCGTTCTTCGGCTATCTGACGGCCTGGTCATACTGGTTTATGTGGATGGCGGTGGGTATCTCGGAGATTACCGCAATCGGGGTGTATGTGCAGTTCTGGTTCCCGGATATGGTCCAGTGGATACCGGCGCTGATTGCTGTGGGGCTGGTGGCAATGGCAAACCTGGCAGCCGTTCGCCTTTATGGTGAAATCGAGTTCTGGTTTGCGATGATTAAAGTCACCACCATCATCGTGATGATTGTGGTTGGACTCGGCGTCATCTTCTTCGGCTTTGGCAACGGTGGTCACGCGATTGGCTTCGGTAACCTGACCGGGCACGGCGGCTTCTTCGCTGGTGGCTGGAAAGGCTTCCTGACGGCGCTGTGTATCGTGGTCGCGTCCTATCAGGGCGTTGAGCTTATCGGTATTACAGCCGGTGAAGCGAAGAACCCGCAGGTCACGCTGCGTAGTGCGGTGGGTAAGGTGCTGTGGCGTATCCTGATTTTCTATGTGGGGGCGATCTTCGTTATCGTGACCATCTTCCCGTGGAATGAGATCGGCACGACAGGCAGCCCGTTTGTCTTAACATTCGCGAAGATTGGTATTACGGCGGCAGCAGGTATCATCAACTTTGTCGTCCTGACGGCGGCGTTGTCTGGCTGTAACAGCGGAATGTACAGCTGTGGTCGTATGCTCTATGCGCTTTCGAAGAACAACCAATTGCCTGCGGCAATGAGTAAAGTGTCCCGCGCGGGTGTGCCTGTTGCGGGTGTGGCGGTGTCGATTGCCATCCTGCTGATTGGCTCATGCCTGAACTACATTATTCCAAACCCGCAGCGCGTATTTGTTTATGTCTACAGCGCCAGCGTGCTACCGGGGATGGTGCCGTGGTTCGTTATTCTGATTAGCCAGCTGCGTTTCCGCCATGCGCATAAACAGGCGATTGCCAGCCATCCGTTCCGCTCGATTCTGTTCCCGTATGCGAACTATTTGACGATGGCGTTCCTGATTTGCGTATTAATCGGGATGTACTTTAATGATGATACCCGCATGTCGCTGTTTGTCGGGATGATCTTCCTGGCGGCAGTCACTGCAGCCTATAAGCTATTTGGGCTGGGGCGCCGCGCCACCACGCAGAAAGTGGAGGAATAAACGGCAAAATGTGCAAACCATAACCAAACGCGCATTTTTTTCAAAAAAGCACTAGACAGCGGGGTCGGAGGTACGTAATATCCAGCCCCGCAACGGCGCTAAGCGCCCGTAGCTCAGCTGGATAGAGCGCTGCCCTCCGGAGGCAGAGGTCTCAGGTTCGAATCCTGTCGGGCGCGCCATTTTAGTCCCGGCGCTAGAGCTGCGGTGGTCTGAGAAGTAGTCAGTACCGCGTGAAAGAATACAGTGGTGGCTATAGCTCAGTTGGTAGAGCCCTGGATTGTGATTCCAGTTGTCGTGGGTTCGAATCCCATTAGCCACCCCATTATTGAAGAGTTGTGAATTGCGAAGGTGGCGGAATTGGTAGACGCGCTAGCTTCAGGTGTTAGTGTTCTTACGGACGTGGGGGTTCAAGTCCCCCCCCTCGCACCACGACTTTAATGAATTGAACTAAAAATTCAAAAAGCAGTACATCGGCGAGTAGCGCAGCTTGGTAGCGCAACTGGTTTGGGACCAGTGGGTCGGAGGTTCGAATCCTCTCTCGCCGACCAATTTTGAACCCCGCTTCGGCGGGGTTTTTTGTTTTCTGCGGCTTTTCACCTCTGTATCCATTCCCCGACATTCGCGTTTCCTGTTGTCGCGAACCAGCGACACTTAATTAGTTGAAAACTAAACTAATATTTCATAAGTGTCTTAACCGTCTCTTTCTGACGACACTTCTGCGCTTTTACCGATATCTTATGGTGCGTCAGACGGGTCTTTGCAGCAGAAATTCCTTTTATCTTAAAATGTTGCGCGATGTAAAATTTCTTCGTGTAACGTTGGCATGTAACGTGCAATAATATACGTGTAGATGCTCATTCCATCTCTTATGTTCGCCTTCGTGCCTCATAAACTCAGGAATGATGCAGAGCCATTTACGGTGCTTATCGTCCACTGACAGATGTCGCTTCGGCCTCATCAGACACCATGGGCATAACGTTGAGTGAAGCACCAAATATGTTGTCTTACAGACCTGTTTTAACGCCTGCTTTTAAAGCAGGCGTTTTTTTATGCCTTATTCACGGTAACGAAACATGACCAGGGCTGCCAGAAGCAGCGCACCCGCAGAGACAATATACATTGCCTGTAGTGCCTCTAACGCGGCGGTTAATGCCGCTGCAATACCGGTGAACAAAGAGGCACTGAGCGTTTGCCAGCGCCAGACTTTTCCACTCGCTGAAGCAGTCTGCGTAGAGTGAAAGTTGCTGAGCACACCATATGTTCCCACCGCGAAAACAACGTTTGATGCCAGATGCGCAATAAAAATCATCCCCAGTGCACACACCATCCAACCAGATAAAAACGGGATCACACCGTAAGCCGCTAAAAAGAGGCTAAGGCAGAGCATTAACAATGGTGTGTGCGCAGTGAGCCGCGGCAGGCTGTCTCTCTTCAGGAGTATAGGGCCGCAAAGCTGCCCCATACTCCTGGCAAAGAGAAGCGGTAAGGCGAGAGCCGCAGCATCCTCCGGTTGGATCTGCTGCGCTAGCGCCGGTAAAAGCGCCATGGCGGGTGAACCGACGGCTGCCAGAACGGGCAAAATGAGTAAACTGCGTTTTTGCCGGAGGGTCAGCGCATGCCACCGCAGCATAACCGGGGAGCCTTCGTCTGGGGATAAAGAGCGTGCTTGCGCAGTAAATGTCCTTCCAGCCAGCCACAGCATAAACATTGACCCCAGAAAGCTGGCAGCATCGATTGCCAGCAATGTCATCACCGATATTCGCTGGAAAAGTACTACGCCCAGTCCGGTACCGAGCAGTACCTGAGCCGCAAAAATCACGTTTTCAAGACAGGTTGCTGCAGGAAGCTCTGCTTTACTGAGTCCGCGTTTAAAGAGCAACGTTAGGGCCGGCCAGCTCATCCCATTCAACAGGGCTTCGGTGGATTGCACAGCAAGCAGCGCTGAAATACTGTGATAATGAATACCCAGCAGTGGGAATAACAGGGCGAGTAAGCCCAACCCCTCTGACAGGATCAACAAAGAGACGGGAGAATAGTGTGCGCACAGTTTTTCGCTGATGATGCTGCCGATAAAACCAGGCACCGTTGCAAAAAGAAAGGCGAGCGTAAGCAGAGTGGCTGGTGCCGACCAGTCTAAAAGTAAACCGAAGACAACAACCTGAGTTAACCCATTTCCCAACGACGTAAAAATAAAGGCGCAGGCCAGCAAACGCAGCCAGCGATGACAGCGCAGCGCTTCAACAAGCGCATACAAAAGCGAGTTCATGACGATTTCCTTTCAAAAACGATTTAGTCCACGCGGCTGATGCGCGTGTGTGTAAAAAGGTTAATGAAAAGAGATCGTTACATTGGCCGGAACGTTTCCTGATGGATATGCAAAAAGGGTGCGTAAAAAAGGAGGCCGTCCGGCCTCCTTAACGATTATTGCTGATTTCCGTTATTCTGCAATGTCAAAAGCAGACCGTCGCGCCGCATGGCGGCAGCTTCTTCCGGTTTATGCTGTTTGTCGAGCGTATCGGCAAGCCACGCGTAGTCAAACGCATCCGGGCGCTGTTTTAACGCCGCACGGAAGGCGAGGCTCGCCTCCTGCCATTCACCGTGTTTCATCAGCGACTGGCCCAGCGTGCTCCAGAGCAGCGGACGATCGCCAACGGTTTTGATCTGTTGACGCAGCACTTTTTCGATTTGCTCAGGGTTGTTGGTTTTCAGACGCGGGATCACCATGACCAGACGATCGTCGTACTGGCGCTTCAGACCGTCGAGGAGGATCTCCTGAGCCGTGTCATGATCGTCACATTCAATCAGGTGTTCCGCCATTGCCACCTGCAGAGGAACCTGCTGACGTGTTTTGCGGCTCTGATTCTTCCACCAGGTTTTCAGACCATCGCTGCCCAGATCGGCACGCGCCTGATCCATCAAACCAATCCACGCCATGCGCTGGAGTTCGTCACGATGTTCATCATCACCCACGTCGGCTTTCGCCATCGAAGGAATAATGTCCAGCAGTGAACCCCATGCACCGGTACGGATATAGGCCTGCTCGGCAAGGCGCAGCACTTCAGGGTGGCGAGGGGTGATTTCCAGCAGACGGTCAACGCCGTGGCGCGCCGCATGGTTTTCATTACGTGCCAGCTGCAGGCGAACGCGGGTGATCTCAACCGGGATCTGGTTGTCAAACGCCATCTCCGATGCGCGCTCCAGATGCTGATTGGCACGGGCCTCGTCACCACGCTGTTGAGCTGCTTCAGCAGCCAACAGATAGTTCACGACGGGTTGTTCAGCGTGGTCGGCGTTTTTGGACATCAGCTTTTCCACCTGCTGATAGTCGCCCTCGGCGAGCTTAATCAGCGCCTGCTCGGTCTGCTTACGGGCGCGACGGCGCTTGCGGCCAACGAACCAGCCACGGGTATGGGCACCGGTGCGGAAAATACGGCGCAGGATCCACTCCAGCGCCAGCAATACCACAACGCCCAGGATCAGAATGATCACCAGACCCGTTACGCTGGTTTCGATGTTGTAATTGTCGGTCTGGATCAACACGTAACCCTGGTGACCGGCAAGCATCGGCCCAAGGACGATCCCGGCGATCAGCAGGATAAAGAGTAAGAGTACTTTAAGCATCGTTACTCTCCTTGTGGGGCGCTTTCAGGCGCGGGCGCGGCGGCTGGTGCAGGTTCACCCGTCTGCGCAGCCGGAACGCCCGGCTGTGCCAGCAGGTTACGTACGCGCGTTTGCATCAGCTTTTCCAGAATCGGCTGGCTGGCCAGTTTATCCGGCACGTTCATGGTGATGTTCTGCTGACTCAGTTTGTCGATGTCATCGAGGAACGCCGTGGTGGTGGCATCATCGGTATCGTAGTAAGCACGTACCCATGTGGAGACGTTATCCAGCGCCTGTTTGTAGGTCTCTTCCTGATGACGTGGCACGGCCTGGGCCGCGACCAGCAGACGGGAACGAATGTTCTCACGCAGGTAGATATCCTGGTTCGGCGCTAACAGCGGCACGGCGGTTTCATCACGGCGACGAATGGTGATGAAGCTGTCCATAAAGTTCTGCCAGCTTTTTTGCAGGTTTACACGCCACTCGCTCAGGGAGCTGGACAGCTCGGTGCCGTCGGAATCCATGGGAGAATCGTCGTCGTTATTATCTGCCAGTTGCAGGTTATCAATCTGGTTCGAGAGCTGATTTACCTTGAGGATGATGCCGTCATAATCCACCTGAGAAACGGCGGAGAGGCTGGCGATGTCTTCGGTAATGGCGCGACGTGCGGTGATGAGGCTTGGATCGTTCATGTCCGCCAGGCTCGCATCTGCGCTTTTCAGCAGAGCGGCGGCGGTGGTGACATCCTGATCGCTCCAGAGCTTACGCCCGGCCAGTTTCACCAGAAAATCAGCCTGAGAAAGCAGCCAGGTTTTGGCATCGGTACCGGAAATGGTGGCCACTTTTTGCTGTACTTCGTCCAGCTGTTTGGTTAGCTCTTCCTGTTTGCTGTTCGCATCGGCAAGCGCGGCAGCCTGCTGTTTGATGACGCCTTCCAGCTCGGTTTTTTGTGTCTCCTGCGCTTTTTGCAGCGCGGCGAGCTGATTAACCAGCGCGTCGCTGGTTGCCGTCTGATTGGTGCTTTGCTGTTTCACCAGGCCGTAGAGGCTGACGCCTGCTGCCAGCGCAATGGCGATGGCAATCGCGCTCAGCGCAAGGCTGGTCTTGTTGCTGCCGTTTTTCTTCTCAACGGTTTTCTCAGTCGTTTCTGACTGTGGCGTCATGTCCACAGTCTCCCTGGTCTCTTCAACCACGGCGGAGGATTTGTCGTGTTCCGTCATTATGGCATCCCATTATGAGAGTTATTGTAATGCGCGCAGCAGCGCATCGTTGTCGGCGTTATCAGCGATCCGAATATCTTGCCAGCCCAGTTCCCGGGCGAGGTTCGCCAGACGCTCACTGACGACCAAAAGCCGACAGTGGAGTAACCAGTTTTCACGATACCAAAGCGGCACCAGCGACCAGAGTTGCTGCAGCATTTCGCCGCTGGTCACCACCAGCGTTGTAATGCCGCGCGTATGCCAGCGCATCGCCTCTTGTGCACCATCGTAATGTTTTGCACAGCGTTGATAACATTCGCAAAACGTGACGTCAGCTCCGCGTTCACGCAGCGTTTCGCCTAACAGTTCGCGTCCGCCATTACCGCGTAAAATCAGCGCACGTTTTCCGATTAGGGTTTGTAATTCAGGTAATTGTAGCAAGACTTCGCTGGTTTCCCGATCTAACGGGTAACGCACGTCTGCTCCACTTACGGTATGCAGCGCCAGGGCGGTGGCACGGCCAATCGCGAAATAGCGTGGCGCGGTAGGCCAGTTCAGTCCCTGCTGTTGTAGCTGCGCATGGGCAAATTCCACGGCATGTTGCGACAAGGCAAACAGCAGGTCGCCTTCCTGAAGGGTATTCATATGGTCGGCGAGCGCGGACAACTCCCGACCCGGGGAGAATTCAATAAGCGGAAAACTCCAGGCCACCTGCCCCAGTGCGCGCAGACGGCTCACTAACTGCTCTCCTGCGGGAGAAGGGCGGGTGACGAGAATACTCATGCAGGGGGCTCTCCATCGTAAACGTCAGCCAGAATCTCGCGGGCACCGTTATCCAGTAACTCTTCCGCCAGCGAAACGCCAAGCTGCTCAGCATCTTGCGGTTTACCGCGGCGCTCACCGCGTACCATCTGCGAACCGTCCGGCGCGCCAACCAGCGCACGCAGCCACAGTTCACCGTTAATTAATTCAGCATAGCTGCCAATCGGCACCTGGCACCCCCCTTCAAGGCGGGTATTCATCGCACGCTCGGCTTTGACGCGAATGGCCGTCTCGTCATGATTCAGCGGCGCAAGCAGTTCACGGGTACGCCTGTCATCCAGACGGCACTCAATACCTACAGCGCCCTGTCCCACGGCCGGCAAAGAGAGCTCCGGTGGCAACGCGACGCGAATGCGTGACTCCAGCCCCAGACGCTTAAGTCCTGCTACCGCGAGGATAATGGCATCGTAATCGCCGTTATCCAGCTTGCCCAGACGCGTGCCGACGTTACCGCGCAGCGAGCGTATGATCAGATCCGGACGGCGTTCAGCCAACTGACACTGGCGGCGTAAACTGGACGTGCCAACCACGCTGCCTTTGGGCAACGCATCTAGCGAGTCAAACTGGTTAGAGACAAACGCATCGCGCGGATCCTCGCGCTCGCAAATGGTCACCAGTCCCAGCCCTTCCGGGAACTCGACGGGCACGTCTTTCATCGAATGCACGGCGATGTCGGCGCGGTTCTCAAGCAATGCCAGTTCCAGTTCTTTGACAAACAAGCCTTTGCCGCCCACTTTCGCCAGCGGCGTATCAAGGATCACATCGCCGCGCGTGACCATGGGCACCAGCTCGACGCGCAAGCCGCTGTGGCAGGCTTCCAGGCGCTGCTTAACATAATGTGCCTGCCAGAGCGCAAGAGGGCTTTGGCGTGTGGCAATTCTCAAAACATTGTCTAACATGCTTGTTACCGTCATTATCAATCGCTAACCATCCTAACATTGTTGACTCTGGGATGGCAGTTTTACGGTGATGAAGAAGAGAGGGACAGGGTGGGAGTTCTCGTCAGCCACAGCCGTATTAAGGAATTTACACGTACAGAACGGTGCTACACTTTGTATGTAGCGCAACTTTCTTTACGGTCAATCGGCAAGGTGTTAAATTGATCACGTTTTAGACCATTTTTTCGTCGGTACCAGCATAATGATAAGGGCGAAAAAGGGTAACGGTTATTTTTTTGAAATACTGCGGGCTCGCTGTTATTTTGGTTTTTGAATAGCTTGCGACACCCGGAAACATCAGGCGATACGTCTTGTACCTCTATATTGAGACTCTGAAACAGAGACTGGATGCCATCAATCAACTGCGTGTGGATCGCGCGCTTGCTGCCATGGGCCCTGCTTTCCAGCAGGTATACAGTCTGCTGCCGACATTATTGCACTATCACCATCCGCTGATGCCGGGTTACCTTGACGGTAACGTTCCCAAGGGCATTTGCCTTTTCACGCCTGATGAAACCCAACAGCATTATCTCAACGAACTTGAACTCTACCGTGGCATGCCGCCGCAGGAATCCCCGAAAGGTGAACTGCCTATCACCGGCGTTTACTCCATGGGGAGCACCTCTTCGGTAGGGCAAAGCTGTTCGTCTGACCTGGACATCTGGGTCTGTCATCAATCCTGGCTCGATAACGAAGAGCGTCAGTTGCTGCAGCGTAAATGTAGCCTGCTGGAAAGCTGGGCGGCATCGCTTGGCGTGGAAGTGAGCTTCTTCCTGATTGATGAAAACCGTTTCCGCCATAACGAAAGCGGCAGTCTGGGTGGTGAGGACTGCGGCTCCACGCAGCACATTTTATTGCTGGACGAATTTTACCGTACGGCAGTGCGTCTGGCCGGGAAGCGTATTCTGTGGAATATGGTTCCGTGCGAAGAAGAAGAGCATTACGATGATTACGTGATGTCGCTTTACGCGCAGGGCGTACTGACGCCAAACGAATGGCTGGATTTGGGCGGCCTGAGCTCCCTGTCAGCCGAAGAGTACTTTGGCGCGAGCCTCTGGCAGCTTTATAAGAGCATCGACTCACCATACAAAGCGGTGCTGAAAACGTTGTTGCTCGAAGCCTATTCCTGGGAATACCCAACCCCACGCCTGCTGGCGAAAGATATCAAGCAGCGTCTGCACGACGGGGAGATTGTCTCCTTTGGGCTTGACGCCTACTGCATGATGCTGGAACGCGTTACCGAATACCTGAAAGCCATTGATGACACCACGCGTCTCGACCTGGTGCGTCGATGTTTCTATCTCAAAGTTTGTGAGAAATTGAGCCGTGAACGCGCCTGCGTGGGCTGGCGTCGTGAAGTGGTTTCTCAGCTCGTCAAAGAGTGGGGATGGGGCGAAGAGCGTCTCTCCATGCTCGACAATCGCGCCAACTGGAAAATCGATCAGGTGCGTGAAGCACACAACGAACTGCTTGATGCGATGATGCAAAGCTACCGTAACCTGATCCGCTTTGCGCGCCGTAACAACCTCAGCGTGTCCGCCAGCCCGCAGGACATCGGGGTATTGACCCGCAAACTGTATGCCGCGTTTGAAGCGCTGCCGGGCAAAGTTACCCTGGTTAACCCGCAAATTTCGCCCGATCTGTCAGAGCCAAACCTGACCTTTATCTATGTGCCGCCGGGCCGCGCGAACCGCACCGGGTGGTATCTGTATAACCGTGCCCCAAGCATGGATTCAATCATCAGCCATCAGCCGCTGGAGTATAACCGCTACCTGAACAAGCTGGTGGCCTGGGCCTGGTTTAACGGCCTGCTGACCTCGCGCACCCGCCTGTTTATCAAAGGCAACGAGGTGGTCGATTTAGCCAAACTGCAGGAGATGGTGGCGGATGTCTCCCATCACTTCCCGCTACGTCTGCCGGCACCCACGCCAAAAGCGCTCTACAGCCCGTGTGAAATTCGCCATCTGGCGATTATCGTCAACCTGGAATATGACCCGACGGCGGCCTTCCGCAATCAGGTCGTGCATTTTGACTTCCGCAAGCTGGACGTCTTCAGCTTTGGCGAGCAGCAAAATTGCCTGGTCGGCAGCGTGGATCTGCTGTACCGCAACTCGTGGAACGAAGTGCGTACGCTGCACTTCAACGGCGAGCAGGCGATGATCGAAGCGTTGAAAACCATTCTCGGCAAGATGCACCAGGATGCCGCGCCGCCGGACAGCGTGGAAGTGTTCTGCTACAGTCAGCACCTGCGTGGTTTGATTCGTACCCGCGTGCAGCAGTTAGTCTCAGAGTGTATTGAGCTGCGTCTTTCCAGTACCCGTCAGGAAACCGGTCGCTTTAAAGCGCTGCGTGTTTCAGGGCAAACCTGGGGTCTGTTCTTCGAACGCCTGAACGTGTCGGTGCAGAAGCTGGAGAACGCCATTGAGTTTTACGGCGCGATTTCCCACAACAAACTGCATGGCCTGTCGGTTCAGGTGGAGACTAACCACGTCAAGCTGCCGCAGGTGGTGGATGGCTTTGCCAGTGAAGGGATTATCCAGTTCTTCTTTGAAGAGTCGGGAGACGATGCCGGTTTCAACATCTATATTCTTGATGAGACCAACCGTGCAGAGGTGTATCACCACTGCGAAGGCAGTAAAGAGGAGCTGGTGCGTGACGTTAGCCGCTTCTACTCCTCATCACATGACCGCTTCACCTACGGCTCCAGCTTCATCAACTTCAACCTGCCGCAGTTCTACCAGATTGTGAATGTCGATGGCCGTGCGCAGGTGATTCCGTTCCGTACTCAGGCCGTCACGCCTGCCGTGCCTGCGAATCAGGATACCGCACCGCTGTTGCAGCAGTATTTCTCGTGATGCTTTTCGCTCGCCCGGTGGCGGCTACGCCTTACCGGGCCTACAACAGCTCGAATCTGTAGGCCGGGTAAGCGCAGCGCCACCCGGCACAGAAACTACCTGAAACTCACATCTTCACCCGCCTGCGCGGTTGCAGCCTGCTCCAGCAGATCCCAGAAGGTTTCGCCGCTACGGTCACAAACCCATTCATCCCCTTTCAGATCGAAATGGTAGCCACCCTGTCTGGCTGCCAGCCATACCTGGTGAAGCGGCTCCTGGCGGTTAATAATAATTTTGCTGCCGTTTTCGAAACTGAGGGTCAGGATACCGCCGTTGATTTCACAATCGATATCGCTGTCGCCTTCCCAGTCGTCCAGGCGCTCTTCAATGGTCATCCACAGGGTGTCGGCAAGGCGATGGAATTCACTGTCGTTCATGGTTTTGTTCCTGTTTTTCGTGATGCCGGCAGTATAACCCTAAATAATTCCCGTTGCAGGAAAGCGGCAAACTCTTGCTTTTGTGTCTTCTCCTGCGATGATAGAAACAGATTTGAACTTACGGGCAACTTTATAATGAAAAACGCTTTCCGAACGCTTGCCGTTCTCATCACGCTGTTTAGTCTGACTGGCTGTGGACTGAAGGGGCCGCTGTACTTCCCGCCAGCGGATAAAACCGCGCCGCCGCCGACGAAACCTGTGAACAGCGGCATTGAGTCATCTACGCCAGACACTAACGATCGTGGCAACAACGGTGGCCCGACTCAGGTTAATCTCTGACGATCACGTTCTGTACCCGCGCAATGGAGCAAATGATGCAGTTCTCTAAAATGCATGGCCTTGGTAACGATTTTATGGTCGTCGACGCGGTAACGCAGAATGTCTTTTTCTCCCCGGAACTGATCCGCCGCCTGGCGGATCGACACCTGGGCGTGGGGTTCGATCAGCTGCTGGTGGTTGAACCGCCGTACGATCCCGACCTCGATTTCCACTACCGTATTTTCAATGCGGATGGCAGCGAGGTGAATCAGTGCGGCAACGGCGCGCGCTGTTTTGCCCGCTTTGTCCGCCTGAAAGGGTTGACCAACAAACGCGATATCCGTGTCAGCACGGCGAATGGCCGCATGGTGCTCAGCGTTACCGATGACGAGCTGGTGCGCGTGAACATGGGCGAACCAAACTTCGAACCTTCTGCGGTGCCGTTTCGCGCAAACAAAGCGGAAAAGACCTATATTATGCGTGCGGCCGAGCAGACAGTATTGTGTGGCGTCGTCTCGATGGGCAACCCACACTGTGTGATTCAGGTCGATAACGTGGAAACGGCCGCGGTTGAAACCCTGGGTCCGGTGCTGGAAAGCCATGAACGTTTCCCGGAACGGGCGAATATCGGTTTTATGCAGGTGGTGAAGCGTGAGCATATCCGTCTGCGCGTGTACGAGCGCGGCGCGGGCGAAACGCAGGCTTGCGGAAGCGGTGCCTGTGCTGCGGTGGCCGTCGGCATCTCTCAGGGGTTACTGGCCGAAGAGGTTCGCGTGGAGTTACCAGGCGGTCGTCTTGATATCGCCTGGAAAGGACCGGGTCATCCACTGTATATGACTGGCCCGGCGGCACATGTCTATGACGGGTTTATCCATCTATGAAACAACCAGGGGAAGAACTGCAGGAAACGGTGACGGAACTGGACGACAGGGCTGTTGTTGATTATCTGCTGCGCAATCCTGAGTTTTTTATTCGCAATGCACGCGTCGTCGAAGCGATGCGTGTGCCGCATCCGGTTCGCGGGACCGTGTCGCTGGTCGAATGGCACATGGCACGCTCGCGCAACCACATCAATCAGCTTGAAGAGAACATGACGTTGCTGATGGAGCAGGCCAACACGAACGAAAGCCTGTTCTATCGTCTTCTGCATCTGCAGGCGCGTCTGGCCTCGGCGCACAGCCTTGAAGAATTTCTCAGCCGTTTCCACCGCTGGGCGCGTGAACTGGGGCTGGCTGGCGCAACGATTCGTCTTTTCCCTGACCGCTGGCGCATTGGCGCGCCGTCCGGTTTTACCCATCTGGCGTTGAGTCGCCAGGCGTTTGAACCCCTGCGTATTCAGCGTCTGGGCCACGAACATCACTATCTTGGGCCGCTTAACGGACCGGAACTGCTGGTGGTACTGCCGGAGGCGAAAGCGATAGGCTCGGTGGCGATGTCGATGATGGGGCGTGATGGCGATCTGGGGGTGATGTTATTTACCAGCCGCGACGCGCATCATTACGAGCAGGGACAAGGCACGCAGCTGCTGCAGGAGATCGCCCTGATGCTGCCTGAGCTGCTGGAGCGCTGGATTGAACGTGTATGACGGACGCCCTGCTCGCGACTGACGTCTCGCGCTTTCTGCGCTACCTGGGCGTTGAACGTCAGCTAAGCCCCATTACGCTGCTGAACTATCAGCGTCAGCTTGATGCCATCATGCAGATTGCCGATGAGATCGGCCTGAAAAGCTGGCAACAATGTGACGCTGCAACCGTCCGTGGGTTTGTTGTGCGTAGCCGTAAAAAAAACCTAAGCCCGGCGAGTCTGGCGCTCAGGCTTTCTGCGCTGCGCAGTTTCTTCGACTGGCTGGTGAGCCAGGGCGGCTTAAAAGCCAACCCGGCGAAAGGCATCGCCACGCCGAAAGCCCCGCGTCACCTGCCGAAAAATATCGACGTCGACGATGTAAACCGCCTGCTGGATATTGACCTCAACGACCCGCTGGCCGTGCGCGATCGCGCGATGCTGGAGGTCATGTACGGTGCGGGTCTGCGTCTTTCCGAACTGGTTAATCTCGATTTAAAACATCTCGATCTGGAGTCCGGCGAAGTGTGGGTGATGGGTAAGGGCAGCAAAGAGCGCCGCCTGCCGATTGGCCGTAATGCCGTCTCGTGGATTGAGCACTGGCTGGATCTGCGCGGGCTGTTTGGCGCCGAGGAGGATGCGCTGTTCCTGTCGAAACTCGGCAAGCGGATCTCGGCGCGTAACGTGCAGAAACGCTTTGCAGAGTGGGGCATTAAGCAGGGGCTCAACAGCCACGTCCATCCGCACAAGCTTCGCCACTCCTTTGCCACCCACATGCTGGAATCGAGTGGCGATCTGCGTGGCGTGCAGGAACTGCTCGGCCACGCGAATCTCTCCACCACCCAAATCTATACCCACTTAGACTTTCAACACCTTGCGTCGGTGTATGACGCGGCGCATCCACGCGCCAAACGGGGGAAATAATGCGTTTTTACCGCCCACTGGGTCACATCTCAGCCCTGACTTTTGATCTTGATGACACCCTTTATGACAACCGTGAAGTGATCCTGCGTACTGAGCAGGAGTCGCTGGCGTTTGTTCAGAACTACCATCCGGCGCTGAAGACGATGCAGAACAAGGACTTTCAGCTGCTGCGCCAGTCCCTGCGTGAGACCGAGCCGGATATTTATCACGATGTAACCGAATGGCGTCGCCGTGCGGTGGAGCAGGCGATGCTCAACGCTGGGCTGAGCGCACAGGATGCGGCCGTCGGGGCTGAAGCCGCAATGGAAAACTTCGCCAAATGGCGCAGCCGTATCGACGTGCCGCAGGAAACGCACGACACCCTGGCAAAACTGGCAGAAAAATGGCCGCTGGTCGCAATCACCAATGGCAATGCGCAGCCGGAGCTGTTTGGTCTGGGGGATTACTTCGAATTTGTGCTGCGGGCGGGTCCGCACGGGCGCTCGAAGCCGTTTAACGATATGTATCATCTGGCGGCGGAGAAGCTGAACCTGCCGCTCGGCGAAATGTTGCATGTGGGTGATGACCTGACCACAGACGTAGCGGGTGCCATCCGCTGCGGTATGCAGGCCTGCTGGATCAAGCCAGAAAAGACGGACCTGATGATCGTCCCGGACAGCCGTCTTCTGCCGCACCTGGAAATTTCACGGTTGGCATCCCTCACGACGCTGATATAATCACCAGTAATATTGTATAAATTACCAGGGTTTTTGCAGTTGTAGGCCCGGTAAGCAAAGCGCCACCGGGCGCTTTGCTGTGTTCCTGAATACTATGTGACGGTGCCAATGGACGTTTCTTACCTGCTCGACAGCCTTAATGACAAACAGCGTGATGCGGTTGCCGCCTCGCGTACCAACCTGCTGGTGCTGGCTGGGGCGGGCAGTGGTAAGACGCGCGTGCTGGTTCACCGTATCGCCTGGCTGCAGAGCGTGGAAAACTGCTCTCCATACTCCATCATGGCGGTCACGTTTACCAACAAGGCGGCGGCGGAGATGCGCCACCGTATCGCCCAGTTGATGGGTACCAGCCAGGGCGGCATGTGGGTCGGCACCTTCCACGGTCTGGCGCACCGCCTGCTGCGTGCGCACCATATGGACGCCAATCTGCCGCAGGATTTCCAGATCCTCGACAGCGAAGACCAGCTCCGTCTGCTGAAACGCCTGATTAAAGCGATGAATCTCGACGAGAAACAGTGGCCGCCACGTCAGGCGATGTGGTACATCAACGGCCAGAAAGACGAAGGGTTGCGCCCGCACCATATTCAGAGCTTTGGTAACCCGGTGGAGCAGACCTGGCAGAACGTTTACAAGGCCTACCAGGAAGCGTGTGACCGCGCCGGGCTGGTGGACTTTGCCGAACTGTTGCTGCGCGCCCACGAGCTGTGGCTGAACAAACCGCATATCCTGCAGCACTACCGTGAACGCTTCACCAACATCCTGGTGGACGAATTCCAGGATACCAACAACATCCAGTACGCCTGGATCCGCCTGCTGGCCGGGGATACCGGCAAGGTGATGATCGTAGGCGATGACGATCAGTCCATCTACGGCTGGCGTGGCGCGCAGGTGGAAAACATTCAGCGCTTCCTCAACGACTTCCCCGGCGCCGAAACCATCCGTCTGGAGCAGAACTACCGCTCGACCAGCAATATCCTCAGCGCGGCCAACGCCCTGATTGAAAACAACAACGGACGTCTGGGTAAAAAGCTGTGGACCGATGGGGTCGACGGTGAGCCGATTTCCATTTACTGCGCCTTCAACGAGCTCGACGAAGCACGTTTCGTGGTGAACCGCATCAAAACCTGGCAGGACAACGGTGGCGCGCTGGAACAGTGTGCCATTCTCTACCGCAGCAACGCCCAGTCGCGCGTGCTGGAAGAGGCGCTGCTGCAGGTGAGCATGCCGTACCGTATCTACGGCGGCATGCGCTTCTTCGAACGTCAGGAGATCAAAGACGCGCTCTCGTATCTGCGCCTGATCGCTAACCGAAACGACGATGCGGCGTTTGAACGTGTGGTGAATACGCCAACCCGCGGCATTGGTGACCGAACGCTGGACGTGGTGCGTCAGGCCTCGCGCGATCGTCAGCTTACGCTCTGGCAGGCGTGCCGCGAGCTGTTGCAGGAAAAAGCCCTCGCCGGGCGCGCCGCCAGCGCGCTGCAGCGCTTCCTGGAATTAATTGACGCGCTGGCGCAGGAAACCGCCGACATGCCGCTACACGTGCAGACTGACCGGGTGATCAAAGACTCCGGCCTGCGCACCATGTACGAGCAGGAGAAAGGCGAGAAGGGCCAGACCCGTATTGAGAACTTAGAGGAACTGGTGACGGCAACGCGCCAGTTCAGCTACAACGAAGAAGACGAAGACCTGATGCCGCTGCAGGCGTTCCTTTCTCACGCCGCGCTGGAAGCGGGCGAAGGGCAGGCGGATACCTGGCAGGATGCGGTTCAACTGATGACCCTGCACTCTGCCAAAGGCCTCGAATTCCCGCAGGTGTTTATCGTCGGCATGGAAGAGGGCATGTTCCCGAGCCAGATGTCGCTGGATGAAGGCGGGCGTCTGGAAGAGGAACGCCGTCTGGCTTACGTAGGCGTGACGCGAGCGATGCAGAAGCTGACGCTGACCTACGCTGAAACCCGCCGTTTGTACGGCAAAGAGGTCTATCACCGTCCGTCGCGCTTTATCGGCGAATTGCCGGAAGAGTGTGTCGAAGAGGTTCGTCTGCGTGCCAGTATCAGCCGCCCGGTCAGCCATCAGCGGATGGGCTCGCCGATTGCGGAAACCGACACCGGCTATAAGCTGGGCCAGCGCGTGCGTCATTCGAAGTTTGGTGAAGGCACCATCGTCAATCTGGAAGGCAGCGGCGAGCACAGCCGCCTGCAGGTGGCGTTCCAGGGGCAGGGGATCAAATGGCTGGTGGCCGCGTATGCCAAGCTGGAAGCAGTGTAACTTTCAGAAAAATATCATTATTTTGTAATAATCTGCTAGCCTTATACGTTGAAGGTCAATTAATGTCCTTCAGCGTTTCGTTGCGTGTTGACGCCACAGTTGCTGCTGGCGTAACATGCGCGCACGATTACGCTAAGAGGACATTCGCCTTGGACACACCCAGTAGATACTGGCTCAATTCCCTGTCATCCAGGAACAACTCCTAAGGCTATCTCCTCTTGCTGATGGCCTTAGTGGTTGTCAGCGACCTGCATTATTCCCGTCGCGCTGAGTCAGGCTGTTTAATGGTCTGAAACCCAATTTGTTTCTGTGTGCCCACCGAACTGTCCGATATTTTTTGCATTGGGAGTCCCGGTCATGTTGAGCGCATTTCAACTCGAAAATAACCGACTGACTCGGCTTGAAGCCGAAGAGTCACAGCCCCTCATTGATGCCGTATGGGTGGATCTGGTCGAGCCGGACGACGATGAACGCCTGCGCGTACAATCTGAGCTGGGGCAGAGTCTGGCCACTCGCCCGGAACTGGAAGACATCGAAGCATCCGCACGTTTTTTTGAAGACGAAGACGGCCTGCACATTCACTCCTTCTTCTTCTTTGAAGATGCCGAAGACCACGCGGGGAACTCCACCGTGGCGTTTACCATTCGCGACGGTCGCCTGTTTACCCTGCGCGAGCGCGAACTGCCGGCGTTTCGTCTCTACCGTATGCGCGCCCGCAGCCAGGCGATGGTGGACGGCAATGCTTACGAATTGCTGCTCGATCTGTTCGAAACCAAAATTGAGCAGCTGGCGGATGAGATTGAAAATATCTACAGCGATCTGGAAAAACTGAGCCGCGTCATCATGGAAGGCCATCAGGGCGATGAATACGACGAAGCGCTCTCCACGCTGGCGGAGCTGGAAGATATCGGCTGGAAGGTGCGTCTGTGTCTGATGGATACCCAGCGCGCGCTGAACTTCCTGGTGCGCAAGGCGCGTCTGCCGGGCGGCCAGCTGGAACAGGCGCGTGAGATCCTGCGCGATATCGAATCCCTGCTGCCGCACAACGAATCACTGTTCCAGAAGGTCAACTTCCTGATGCAGGCGGCGATGGGCTTTATCAACATCGAGCAGAACCGCATTATCAAGATCTTCTCGGTGGTATCCGTGGTGTTCCTGCCGCCGACGCTGGTGGCATCCAGCTATGGGATGAACTTTGAGTTTATGCCAGAGCTGAAGTGGAGTTTCGGCTATCCGGGGGCGATTATCTTTATGATCCTCGCCGGGCTGGCGCCGTATCTCTATTTCAAGCGTCGCAACTGGCTGTAAAAATCTGGCGGGTGGCGCTGCGCTTACCCGCCCTACGATCGAATTCCCTCTCCCACCGGGAGAGGGGAAAATCACAGCCCTTTACGCACCCGGCGCTGGGTATAAATCGCGTCAGCGACAAAAATCGCCAGTGCCACCCAGATAAACGCGAACGTCACCATCTTATCCGCACCCGGCACTTCGCCGTAAAACACCACCGCCAGCAGGAACATCAGCGTTGGGCCGATGTACTGGAAAAAGCCCAGCGTGGACAGACGCAGGCGTGTTGCCGCACCGGTAAAGCAGAGCAGTGGGATGGTCGTCACCACGCCTGCGGCCATCAGCATTACATTCAGGGACCACGGGTTGCTGCCCATGTGGCTGGTCGGGCTGTCGGCTATGCCGAATAGATAGATAGCGGCCACCGGCAACAGCCACAGGGTCTCAAACAGCATGCCGGTTTGCGCTTCCACGGCAATCTTCTTACGCACCAGCCCGTAGAACGCAAAGCTGAACGCCAGCCCCAGCGCAATAACAGGCAGTGAACCGAAGGTCCACAGCTGAACCAGCACGCCGCAGAAGGCGAGGATCACCGCCAGCCACTGCATCCGGCGGAAGCGCTCGCCGAGGAAAATCATCCCCAGCACAATATTCACCAGCGGGTTAATAAAGTAGCCCAGACTCGCTTCGAGCATGTGATGGTTATTCACCGCCCAGATAAACAGCAGCCAGTTTCCGCCAATCAGTACTGCCGAGAGTGCCAGCAGGAAGATCTTCTTCGGGGTTTGTAGCAGCGTTTTGACGCCAGACCACTGACGGCTAACGCTCATCAGCGCGATCATGAAGAAGAAGGACCAGATGACGCGGTGAGTGAGGATCTCATCAGCCGGTACGTAAGCGATAAATTTAAAGTAGGCGGGTGCGACACCCCAAATAAAATAAGCGGCAAGGGCGAGTAACACGCCCTGCCGCGTCTGTTTAGCATCCATCGGGAAAATCCGTGACAAAAAAGTGAATTAACTTTACCCGATTTTTCAGCTTCAACCCACCATATAAGTGGCGGTTGCGCTGGCGATATAAAGTTGTTCTTCGTTATGCAGTTCAACACGCGCCACGGCAACCTTATTACCCGCGCGGAGCAGGCTGCTGCTGCAGGTGAAGCGGTTTCCGCGCCCGGGACGCAGATAATCGACGCGTAAATCGATGGTACCCATGCGGGATAAGCGCTTACGCAGCTCGTCTTCGTTGATGGTGTCATGGCGGGTCAGGGTGCTGCCAACACATACCAGCCCTGCAGCCACGTCCAGCGCGGAGGCAATTACCCCGCCATGTAAAATGCTCTGTGCCCAGTTGCCTACCATCATCGGCTGGTTGTTAAAGCTGAGCTGGGCAAAGTCTTTTTCGTAACGCTCCAGCTCCAGTCCCAGCGCGCGGTTAAACGGCATATGGTAAACAAAAATCTCGCCCACGAGTTTTAACGCTTCTTCGGCGGTTAGCATGGCTGACATGAGACATCACATCCTTAATGTTAATAAAATGTTGATTTTATGCCCGGACAGGCAAGAATGCCACTTTCAGAAACGAGGATGCAGCAGTTGCTGCAGAAGTCTGTAGAATGTGCGCCATATAACGATTCAGATCATTTAACATTTTGCAGGAGAACACCACCGATGCGGACGTATCTGGCAGGGTTACTGGCAGCGGTTGCGCTGCCTCTCACAGCCTATGCGCAGGAAGCGACAGTCAAAGAGGTGCATGATACGCCAGCAGTTCGCGGTAGCATTATCGCTAACCTGCTGCAGGAGCATGATAATCCCTTCACGCTCTACCCGTACGACACCAACTATGTGCTCTATACCTGGACCAGCGATCTCAACAAAGAGGCGATTCGCTCCTATGACTGGGCTGAGAATGCGCGCAAAGATGAGGTGAAATATCAGCTCAGCCTCGCATTTCCGTGCTGGCGCGGCATTCTGGGGCCGAATTCGGTTCTCGGTGCGTCTTATACCCAGAAATCCTGGTGGCAGCTTTCCAACAGCGGTGAATCTTCACCGTTCCGTGAAACCAACTATGAGCCCCAGCTGTTCCTGGGGTTCGCAACGGATTATGAGTTTGCAGGCTGGACATTGCGTGACGTTGAAGTGGGCTTCAACCATGACTCCAACGGCCGTTCCGATCCAACCTCACGTAGCTGGAACCGCGCCTATACGCGCCTGATGGCGCAAAACGGTAATATGATGGTGGAAGTGAAGCCGTGGTACGTGGTGGGCAGCACCGATGACAACCCGGATATCACCAAATATATGGGCTACTATCAGCTCAGGATTGGCTATCAGCTGGGTGATGCGGTGCTGAGCGCCAGGGGCCAGTACAACTGGAACACCGGTTACGGCGGCGCAGAAGTGGGCTTAAGCTACCCGATGACCAAACACGTGCGTATCTATACGCAGGTCTACAGCGGTTACGGCGAGTCGCTCATCGATTACAACTTCAATCAGACCCGCGTGGGTGTCGGCGTGATGCTGAACGATATTTTCTAAGACGCTCGAATGTTTTTGCGTTAAACGTTGAAGTTTCTCTCTCAGGCGCTGAAAATAGCGCCTGTTTTATTTCTGGCATATGGGGTTAACGTGGCGCAGGCGGAAGTATTGAATCAGGAGTCGCTGGCTAAACAGGTTTTGCATGAAACCTTTGGCTACCAGCAGTTCCGTCCTGGCCAGGAAACCATCATTGAAACCGTGCTGGAAGGCCGTGATTGCCTGGTGGTAATGCCGACCGGTGGCGGTAAATCGCTCTGCTATCAGGTGCCCGCGCTGGTACTTAATGGCCTGACGGTCGTGGTATCGCCGCTGATTTCTCTGATGAAAGACCAGGTTGACCAGCTGCTCGCCAACGGCGTGGCGGCGGCCTGTCTTAACTCCACGCAAACCCGCGAGCAGCAGCAAGAGGTGATGGCCGGTTGCCGTACCGGACAGATTCGCTTGCTGTATATCGCACCAGAACGGTTGATGCTGGATAACTTCCTCGACCATCTGGCGCACTGGAATCCCGTTCTGCTGGCCGTTGATGAAGCGCACTGTATCTCGCAGTGGGGTCACGATTTCCGCCCGGAATATGCGGCACTTGGTCAGCTGCGTCAGCGCTTCCCTGAACTGCCGTTTATGGCGCTGACCGCTACGGCAGATGACACCACGCGGCTGGATATCGTCCGCCTGCTGGGGCTGAACGACCCGCTGATCCAGGTCAGCAGCTTCGACCGCCCGAACATCCGCTATATGCTGATGGAAAAATTCAAGCCGCTGGATCAGCTTCTGCGCTATGTGCAGGAGCAACGCGGCAAGTCAGGCATCATTTACTGCAACAGCCGCGCGAAGGTGGAAGACACCGCTGCGCGTCTGCAAAACCGCGGCTTTAGCGCGGCGGCCTATCATGCCGGGTTAGAAAACCACATCCGCGCCGACGTGCAGGAAAAATTCCAGCGTGATGACCTGCAGATTGTGGTGGCGACGGTGGCGTTCGGCATGGGCATTAACAAGCCCAACGTCCGCTTTGTGGTGCACTTCGACATTCCGCGAAATATCGAATCCTACTACCAGGAAACCGGCCGCGCAGGCCGTGATGGTCTGCCTGCGGAAGCGATGCTGTTTTACGATCCGGCCGATATGGCGTGGCTGCGCCGCTGCCTTGAAGAGAAACCTCAGGGACAGCTGCAGGATATCGAGCGTCACAAACTCAACGCCATGGGCGCGTTTGCGGAAGCGCAGACCTGCCGCCGTCTGGTGCTGCTCAACTACTTTGGTGAAGGGCGTCAGGAGCCGTGCGGCAACTGCGATATCTGTCTCGACCCGCCAAAGCAGTACGATGGCCTGATGGACGCGCGTAAGGCGCTTTCGACCATATACCGTGTTAATCAGCGCTTCGGGATGGGCTACGTGGTGGAAGTGCTGCGCGGCGCCAATAACCAGCGTATCCGCGACATGGGCCACGATAAGCTGCCTGTCTACGGTATTGGTAAAGACCAGAGCCACGAGCATTGGGTCAGCATTATTCGTCAGTTGATTCACCTCGGTTTTGCCACACAGAACATCGCCCAGCACTCCGCGCTTCAGCTCACCGAAGCCGCGCGCCCGGTGCTGCGTGGGGATGTTGAACTCAAGCTCGCCGTGCCGCGCGTAGTTGCCCTGAAACCGCGGGTGATGCAGAAATCCTACGGCGGCAACTACGACCGCAAGCTGTTTGCCAAACTGCGCAAACTGCGTAAAGCGATTGCCGATGAAGAGAACATTCCGCCATATGTGGTCTTCAACGACGCGACGCTGATCGAGATGGCCGAGCAGATGCCGCTCAGCGCCAGCGAAATGCTGAGCGTCAACGGCGTGGGCACGCGCAAGCTGGAGCGCTTTGGTAAAGAATTCATGGCGCTCATCCGTTCACATGTCGATGGTGATGATGAGGAGTAGTCAGCCGCGCAAAAAAGTGCCAGGATGATGACTCACTGAATTATTTCCCCGCGAGCGAATTATGTTAATGCTATTTCTTACCGTGGCGTTGGTGCACATTGTTGCGCTGATGAGCCCGGGCCCTGACTTTTTCTTCGTGTCACAAACCGCCGTCAGCCGCTCCCGCAAAGAAGCAATGATGGGGGTGTTGGGTATCACTATGGGTGTTATGGTCTGGGCGGCCGTGGCGCTGCTTGGCCTGAACCTCATCCTGGCGAAGATGGCGTGGCTGCATAACATCATCATGGTTGGTGGCGGTCTGTACCTGTGCTGGATGGGCTACCAGATGCTGCGCGGAGCGCTGAAGAAAGAAGAGAAAAAACCGCAAGAGCCAAAAGTTGAGCTGGCAACGGGCGGCCGTAGCTTTGTGAAAGGGCTGCTGACCAACCTGGCGAACCCGAAAGCGATTATCTATTTCGGTTCCGTCTTCTCCCTGTTCGTGGGCGACAGCGTGGGGGCGGGTGCACGCTGGGGTATCTTCCTGCTGATCGTGGTTGAGACGTTTGCGTGGTTCACCGTTGTTGCCAGCCTGTTTGCCTTACCGGCGATGCGCCGTGGCTATCAGCGCATCGCGAAATGGATTGACGGCTTCGCCGGCGCGCTGTTCGCCGGCTTTGGTATCCATCTTATTATCTCTCGCTAAGCATGACGCGCTGACGCAAGCAGCGCGCCAACCAGCATAAACAGCGAACCAAACACTTTGTTCAGGGCCTTCATTTGCTTAGGCCCTTTAATCCATGCTGCAATCCGCTGCGCCAGCGTCGCGTAGCCAATCATCACAATAATATCGACAACAATGGTGGTCACGCCCAGGACTACGTACTGCATGACCTGCGGCTGATGCGGGACGATAAACTGCGGGAACAGGGCAGCCAGAAAAACGATGCTTTTTGGGTTGGTCAGATTCACAAACACCGCCCGCTTAAACAGGCGACCGCGCGTTTGCGTCCGGGCAAGAGTGTTGAGGTCAATTGAGCCTGCTGCGCGCCACTGCTGAATGCCGAGCCAAATCAGATACGCCGCACCGGCCCATTTCAGCACTTCAAATGCCAGCACCGAGCGGGAGAAGAGCGTCCCTAAACCCACGCCCACCAGCACAATGTGAATCCCCAGTCCGGTTTGCAAACCGGCAATGGATGCTGCCGCCCCGCGATAACCGTGGTTAATGGAGGTTGTCATGGTATTAATTGCCCCCGAACCCGGTGACAGGCTGAGGATGATGGATGTCAGCAGGTAAGCGAACCACCACTCGAAGGTCATTTGAAACTCCCGAATCGTCTGTTTTTATGCCACAATACGCTATTGTTGAGTCATTTTGTGACCAGTTACGAAAAAAACGATATTCCCTGAATGACGGGGGGTGGAAACCCGATGTTGCAGCAGAAAAAGGACTGGGAAACACGAGAAAACGCATTTGCTGCTTTCTCCATGGGGCCGCTGACCGATTTCTGGCGTCAGCGTGAGGAAGATGAGTTTACGGGCGTCGGGAATATCCCGGTGCGCTTTGTTCGTTTCCGTGATGAAAAAAATGACCGGGTGATTGTGGTCTGCCCCGGGCGTATCGAAAGCTACATAAAATATGCCGAGCTGGCGTACGACCTGTTCCATCTGGGTTTTGACGTGTTAATTATAGACCATCGCGGGCAGGGGCTTTCTGGTCGAATGTTGCCAGATACCCATCGCGGCCACGTAGATAACTTCAGTGATTATGTCGACGATCTTGCCGCCTTCTGGCAGCAGGAAGTGCAGCCCGGCCCGTGGCGTAAGCGCTATATTCTTGCGCACTCCATGGGCGGCGCGATCTCTACGCTCTTTTTGCAGCGCTACGATCACCAGTGCGATGCCATTGCGCTGACCGCGCCGATGTATGGCATTGTGATACGTTTTCCGGACTGGATGGTGCGCCATCTTCTCGACTGGGCTGAGGGCCATCAGCGCATACGTGAAGGTTACGCCATCGGAACAGGGCGCTGGCGGGCTTTGCCGTTTGCCCTCAATGTCTTAACCCATAGCCGTCAGCGTTATCGCCGCAACCTGCGCTTCTATGCCGATGAGCCTCGCTTGCGCGTTGGCGGCCCCACCTGGCACTGGGTGCGGGAGGGGATACATGCCGGGGAGCAGGTTCTGGCGGGCGTTGGTGATGATGACACGCCGACACTCCTGATTCAGGCTGAAGAAGAGCGTGTGGTGGATAACCGCATGCATGACCGTTTTTGTGAACTGCGCGCTGCCGCCGGTCACCCTTGTGAAGGGGGTAAACCGCTGGTCATCAACGGCGCGTACCATGAGATCCTTTTTGAAAAGGACGCTATGCGCTCAGTCGCGCTTAACGCCATCGTCGAGTTTTTCGACCGGCATAACTGATTTTCTATTGAGGTTAAATTTTCCTATGTACCAGGTTGTTGCATCTGATTTAGATGGCACGCTGCTTTCCCCCGACCACACCCTGTCGCCGTACGCGAAAGAGACCTTAAAGCTGCTGACTGCCCGTGGCGTGCACTTTGTGTTTGCCACCGGGCGCCACCACGTGGATGTGGGGCAGATCCGCGATAATCTTGAGATTAAATCGTACATGATCACCTCCAACGGTGCGCGCGTTCACGACACCGATGGCAATCTGATCTTTACCCACAACCTGGATCGTGATATTGCCGCCGATCTGTTCGGTGTGGTGCACAATAATCCGGCTATCGTCACGAACGTTTACCGCGACGATGACTGGTTCATGAACCGCCACCGCCCGGAAGAGATGCGCTTCTTCAAAGAAGCGGTGTTTAACTACTCCCTGTATGAGCCAGGTCTGCTCGAGCCGGAAGGGATCAGCAAAGTCTTCTTTACCTGCGAAAGTCACGAAGAACTGCTGCCGCTGGAGCAGGCGATCAACGCCCGCTGGGGCGATCGCGTCAACGTAAGTTTCTCCACGCTGACCTGCCTGGAAGTGATGGCGGGTGGCGTTTCCAAGGGGCACGCTCTGGAAGCGGTGGCCAAACGCATGGGCTTTGAGCTGAAAGACTGTATCGCCTTTGGTGATGGCATGAACGATGCTGAGATGCTCTCTATGGCGGGTAAAGGCTGCATCATGCAGAACGCGCACCAGCGCCTGAAAGACCTGCACCCGGAGCTGGAAGTGATCGGCACCAACGCAGACAATGCGGTACCAAAATATCTGCGCAAGCTGTTCCTTGAATAATCTTCATTTGGTTATTTATTGCTCAGTTGTCAACTAAAGAGTTCGCTACAATGCCTCTCCTTCTTTCTGAGAGACAAGCATTGTGGCGCTACTCATTATCACCACTATCCTGTGGGCCTTCTCCTTTAGCCTGATTGGCGAATACCTTGCCGGATCGGTCGACAGCTATTTCTCGGTGCTGATGCGCGTGGGGCTGGCGGCGCTGGTGTTCCTGCCCTTTTTGCGTACGCGCGGACAATCCCTGCAAACCGTTTTGCTGTATATGCTGGTGGGGGCGATGCAGCTCGGCATCATGTATCTGTTCAGCTTTCGGGCGTATATCTACTTGTCCGTCTCGGAGTTCCTGCTCTTTACGGTGCTGACGCCGCTCTATATCACGCTGATTTACGACCTGCTCAGCAGGCGTCGTCTGCGTTGGGGCTATCTGTTGAGCGCAGCGCTGGCGGTGATTGGCGCGGCGATTATTCGCTACGATAAAGTGAGCGATCACTTCTGGACCGGCCTGATGTTCGTGCAGTTAGCAAACATCAGCTTCGCTATTGGTATGGTGGGCTACAAGCGCCTGATGGAAACCCGCCCGATGCCGCAGCACAACGCGTTTGCCTGGTTCTATATGGGGGCGGCGGTGGTCGCGGTCGCAGCCTGGTTTATGCTGGGTAACCCGCAAAAATTACCTACCACTACCGTGCAGTGGGGCATTCTGGTCTGGCTGGGCGTGGTGGCCTCGGGGCTGGGGTACTTCATGTGGAACTATGGCGCAACTCAGGTAGACGCCGGTACGCTGGGCATCATGAACAACGTGCACGTGCCCGCGGGGCTACTGGTAAACCTTGCTATCTGGCAGCAACAGCCCCACTGGCCGAGTTTCCTTATTGGGGGAGCGGTGATCCTGGCTTCGCTGTGGGTACATCGCCGTTGGGTCGCTCCGCGCTCCGCACAAACGGAAGATGGTCGCACGCGTGGTTCCGCGTTGAGCGAATAAACGCTTCCGTGATCGGCTGACGCTGCTCGCCATCGCGCACGGCGGCGTACAGCCGGCTCCACAGTCCTTCTCCCAGGGTTTTGGTGACCACCAGGCCCTGGCGTTCAAAACTCTCTACCACCCAGTGCGGCAGCGCCGCGATGCCCATTCTGGCGGCAACCATCTGAATCAACAGCAACGTATTATCCACGCTTTTCAGTTGTGGGCTGATGCCCGCCGGCTGCAGGAAATGGCGCCAGATATCCAGGCGACTGCGCTGCACCGGGTATATCAGCAGCGTTTCAGTCGCCAGGTCTTCCGGGGTGATACGCGTCTTGCTGGCCAGCGGATGATCCGGTGCCAGCACCAGACGCACCTCATAATCGAACATTGGCGAATAATGCAGGCCGCTACGCGGCAGAATGTCTGACGTCATCACCAGATCCAGCTCGCCCTGCTGGAGTGACGGCTGCGGGTCAAACGTCACGCCGGAGGTAAAGTCCATTTCTACCTGCGGCCACTTCTGGCGGAAGTTCTCAAGCGCGGGGGTCAGCCACTGAATACAGCTGTGGCACTCAATGGCGATACGCAATTTAGTTTGCTGCGGCTCATTGCAGGACTGAAGCGCGCTGGCAATTTGCGGCAGCACCTGATTTGCCAGCTGCAGGAGGATCTCGCCCTGGGGAGTAAAGCGCAGCGGCTGGCTCTTACGCACAAAAAGACGAAAGCCGAGACGTTGTTCCAGATCGCTGAACTGGTGAGAAAGGGCGGACTGAGTCTGGTGCAGTGAGGCCGCCGCCGCCGCGAGAGAACCGCAGTTTCGCAACGCTTGTAGCGTTTTCAGGTGTTTTATCTCGATCATGAAAGTCCTTCACTTCGCCATGAACATTTTGCGCTTGAGGAATATACAGTACCTGCCAATTATAGATGTGTAAACATCTGGACGTCTAAATAACGAATTTCACAAGGGGCATGACATGACAATCCGCAATCACACTCTCGGTTTCCCTCGCGTTGGCCTGCGTCGCGAGCTAAAAAAAGCACAAGAAAGCTACTGGGCAGGAAACACCACGCGTGAAGAGCTGCTGGCAGTGGGCCGCGAACTGCGTGCCCGCCACTGGGAGCAGCAAAAACAGGCGGGCGTAGACCTGCTGCCGGTGGGCGATTTCGCCTGGTACGACCATGTTCTGACGACCAGCCTGCTGCTTGGCAATGTCCCGGCTCGTCATCAGAACAACGATGGATCGGTAGATATCGACACGCTGTTCCGCATCGGCCGTGGCCGTGCGCCAACCGGTGAGCCAGCGGCAGCGGCGGAAATGACCAAGTGGTTTAACACCAACTATCACTATATGGTGCCGGAGTTTGTTAAAGGTCAGCAGTTCAAACTGACCTGGACCCAGTTGCTGGATGAAGTGGACGAAGCGCTGGCACTGGGGCACCAGGTGAAACCGGTGCTGCTGGGGCCAGTGACCTACCTGTGGTTAGGGAAAGTCAAAGGCGAGCCGTTCGAGCGTCTGAGCCTGCTGAAGGATATCCTGCCGGTCTACAAACAGGTGCTGATTGAGCTGGGCAAACGCGGTATTCAGTGGGTGCAAATCGACGAACCGGCGCTGGTGCTCGAACTGCCGCAAGCGTGGCTCGATGCCTTCAAACCGGCTTACGATGCACTGACCGGGCAGGTGAAGCTGCTGCTTACCACCTACTTTGAAGGTGTGACGCCGAACCTCGGCACCATCACCAAATTGCCAGTGCAGGGCCTGCACGTTGACCTGGTGCATGGAAAAGATGATGTTGCAGAACTGCACAAGCGCCTGCCAGCGGAGTGGCTGCTCTCTGCCGGGCTGGTGAACGGTCGTAATGTCTGGCGCGCCGATCTGACAGAAAAATATGCTCAGATTAAGGACATCGTCGGCAAACGTGAAATATGGGTGGCCTCTTCGTGTTCACTGCTGCACAGCCCTATCGATCTCAGCGTTGAAACCCGCCTGGATGCGGAAGTGAAAAGCTGGTTTGCCTTTGCCTTGCAGAAATGTGAAGAGCTGACTCTGCTGCGTGACGCCCTGAACAGCGGCGACACGGCGGCGATTACCGAATGGAGCGCTCCGATTCAGGCCCGTCGTCATTCGTCTCGCGTTCACAACCCGGCGGTGGAAAAACGTCTGGCGGCTATCACCGCGCAGGACAGCCAGCGTCAAAGCCCGTATGAAGTGCGTGCAGAAGCCCAGCGCGCCCGTTTCAACTTGCCTGCGTGGCCAACCACCACCATCGGTTCCTTCCCGCAAACTACCGAGATCCGCGGCCTGCGCCTGGACTTCAAAAAGGGCAACCTTGATGCGGCCAACTACCGCACCGGCATCGCGGAACATATCAAACAGGCGATTGTGGAGCAGGAGCGCTTAGGCCTGGACGTGCTGGTTCACGGGGAGGCAGAGCGTAACGACATGGTGGAGTACTTCGGTGAACATCTGGACGGTTTCGTCTTTACCCAAAACGGCTGGGTACAGAGCTATGGTTCCCGCTGTGTAAAACCACCGGTGGTGATCGGTGACGTCAGCCGTCCGCACCCGATCACCGTCGAATGGGCTAAATATGCCCAGTCCCTGACCGACAAGCCGGTAAAAGGCATGTTGACCGGTCCGGTGACCATTCTTTGCTGGTCCTTCCCGCGTGAGGACGTGACCCGTGAAACCATCGCGAAGCAAATTGCGCTGGCGCTGCGCGATGAAGTGGCGGATCTGGAAGCGGCGGGGATTGGCATCATCCAGATTGACGAACCGGCCCTGCGCGAGGGATTACCGCTGCGTCGCAGCGACTGGGACGCCTACCTGCAGTGGGGTGTGGAAGCGTTCCGCATCAACGCCGCAGTGGCGAAGGACGACACGCAGATCCACACCCACATGTGTTACTGCGAATTTAACGACATCATGGATTCCATCGCCGCACTGGATGCCGACGTGATCACCATCGAGACCTCGCGTTCAGATATGGAACTGCTGGAGTCATTCGAAGAGTTCGATTATCCGAACGAAATTGGGCCGGGCGTATATGACATTCACTCCCCGAACGTGCCGAGCGTGGAGTGGATCGAAGCCCTGCTGAAGAAAGCCGCCCAGCGCATTCCGGCAGAGCGCCTGTGGGTGAACCCGGACTGCGGTCTGAAAACCCGCGGCTGGCCGGAAACCCGCGCGGCGCTGGCGAATATGGTGAAAGCGGCGCAGAATTTGCGTCAGGGTTAAGACAGAGTCGATCCCATTATGTAGCCCGGTAAGGCATCGCCGCCACCGGGCTTTTATGTTTACGCTTTCTTGCCGCCGTACTGGCTAAACCACGCCAGCATCCGCTGCCAGCCATCTTTGGCTGATTCCGCGTGATAGCTCGGGCGATAATCGGCATTAAACGCGTGTCCGGCATCCGGGTACACGACAATGTCGGCCTTCGCATTCGCCGCGCGTAGCGCATGGCGCATGGTCTCTACCGTATCGAGTGGAATTCCCGTGTCCTGACCACCGTACAGTCCCAGCACCGGGGCATTTAAGTCTGTGGCGATATCAACCGGATGTTTTGGCGAGTTCAGCGTTTTTTCGCCCACCAGTTTACCGTACCAGGCCACAGCAGCTTTCAGCTGCGGATTGTGCGCGGCATACAGCCAGCTAATGCGTCCGCCCCAGCAGAACCCCGTTATCATCAGTCGATGCGCATCACCGCCGTTACGCGCCGCCCAGTTGGCAACATGATCCAGATCGGCCAGCACCTGTGCATCCGGCACTTTACTGACCAGGTTGCTCAAAAGCGTTGGGATATCGCTGTAGTCGTTCGGATCGCCCTGACGGAAATAGAGCTCTGGCGCAACGGCCAGGTAACCTTCCAGCGCCAGTCGGCGGCAGAGGTCGCGAATATGTTCATGAACGCCGAAAATTTCCTGAACCACAATCACGATCGGCAGCGGACCGTCTGCCGATGCTGGTCGCGCGTGGTAAGCAGGCATATTTTCCCCCTGCGAGGGAATGGAGGTCTCTCCCGCCGTAATGGCGTCTTCAGGCGTTGAGACGATGGTTGAGGCATGCGGAGCCGCAGCAGGTGCAAAACCGGTTTTTTCAGTCATGGCATTCTCCGTACCAATGAGTTAGCGCAAAGGTAAATATAGACACCAGGTTAACAACCCACAGTGCCTTAAACGGTCTATCTTTTGTGCAGCACACCACGATATAACTTGTTAATGTGATGTAAATCACTTTTTTATGGAAATCTACTGCAATCATTTTCATTCATGGTGAGATGTGTCACGAAATTATGCGTATCGCTTCTGTAAAGTACCGTTTTACTTCTTCTGACTAACCGACCCACAGAGGAGTCACCTATGTCTAAGTCTGATGTTTTTCATCTCGGCCTCACCAAAAACGATTTACAAGGGGCTACGCTTGCGATCGTCCCGGGCGATCCTGAGCGTGTGGAAAAGATCGCCGCGCTGATGGATAAGCCGGTTAAGCTGGCAGCCCATCGTGAATTCACCACCTGGCGTGCAGAGCTGGATGGTAAGGCCGTGATTGTGTGCTCTACCGGTATCGGTGGCCCATCTACCTCCATTGCCGTTGAAGAACTGGCGCAGCTGGGCATCCGGACGTTCCTGCGTATCGGGACGACTGGTGCGATCCAGCCGCATATCAACGTGGGTGATGTATTGGTGACTACCGCGTCCGTGCGTCTGGATGGGGCGAGTCTGCACTTTGCACCAATGGAATTCCCGGCGGTTGCCGATTTTGAATGTACGACGGCGCTGGTTGAAGCAGCGAAATCCGTTGGCGCAACCACGCACGTGGGCGTAACCGCCTCGTCGGACACCTTCTACCCGGGTCAGGAGCGTTACGACACCTTCTCTGGCCGTGTGGTGAGCCGTTTTAAAGGCTCTATGGAAGAGTGGCAGTCTATGGGCGTGATGAACTATGAAATGGAATCTGCAACGCTGCTGACTATGTGCGCAAGCCAGGGTCTGCGTGCCGGTATGGTGGCGGGGGTTATCGTCAACCGTACCCAGCAGGAAATCCCGAACGCCGAAACCATGAAACAAACCGAAAGTCATGCGGTAAAAATCGTGGTTGAAGCGGCCCGTCGTCTGATCTAATCCTCTCTTCTGACATCAAAGGCCGACACGTTCGGCCTTTATTTTTTGCGTAGCGCCTCGCAGGAAAACCCTTTCAAACTGGACGTTTATACAGCACAATCTTATTTTGTGCGGTAATACGTTGATGCAGGGGGCATTGTGGATCTCTCAATTCTGATTTACGCGGTGATTGCGCTCGCGGGCGTGGCGATAGGCTGGCTGATTTCCAGCTATCAGCACGCGCAGCAAAAGGCCGATCAGCTGGCAGAGCGTGAAGAGATAGTCGCCGAGTTAAGCGCGACAAAACAGCAGCTTGCGCTGAGTGAACACTGGCGAGACGAGTGCGAGTTACTCAACAACGAACTGCGCAATCTGCGTGATATCAACACCTCACTGGAAGCCGATCTCCGTGAAGTCACGACCCGCCTGGAATCCACTCAACTGCATGCGGAAGACAAAATCCGCCAGATGATGAACAGCGAGCAGCGCCTCAGCGAACAGTTTGAGAATCTCGCGAACCGCATTTTTGAGCACAGCAACCGCCGCGTTGACGAACAAAACCGCCAGAGTCTGAACAGTCTCCTGACGCCTCTGCGTGAGCAACTGGACGGTTTCCGTCGTCAGGTGCAGGACAGCTTTGGTCAGGAGGCCCGCGAGCGGCACACCCTGGCACACGAAATTCGTAATCTGCAGCAGTTGAATGCACAAATGGCGCAGGAAGCGGTCAACCTGACCCGCGCCCTGAAAGGGGATAACAAAACGCAGGGTAACTGGGGTGAAGTCGTCCTCACGCGGGTGCTGGAAGCCTCTGGACTGCGCGAAGGGTATGAATACGAAACCCAGGTCAGCATAGAAAACGACGCCCGCTCGCGAATGCAGCCAGATGTGATCGTGCGTCTTCCGCAGGGTAAAGATGTGGTGATTGATGCCAAAATGACGCTGGTGGCCTATGAGCGTTACTTCAACGCGGAGGATGACTACACCCGCGAATCGGCGTTGCAGGAGCACATTGCCTCCGTGCGGAACCATATTCGTCTGCTGGGCAGAAAAGACTATCAGCAGTTGCCGGGTTTGCGCTCGCTTGACTACGTTCTGATGTTTATCCCGGTAGAGCCTGCTTTTCTGCTGGCACTCGACAGACAGCCGGAACTGATAACTGAAGCGCTGAAAAACAACATTATGCTGGTCAGCCCCACCACGCTGCTGGTGGCGTTACGCACCATTGCCAACCTGTGGCGCTATGAACATCAGAGCCGCAACGCGCAGCAGATTGCCGATCGCGCCAGCAAGCTGTACGACAAAATGCGCCTCTTTGTGGATGATATGTCCTCGGTCGGGCAAAGCCTGGACCGCGCGCAGGATAACTACCGCCAGGCGATGAAAAAACTCGCCTCCGGGCGGGGCAATCTGCTGGCGCAAGCTGAAGCCTTCCGCGGCCTGGGGGTGGAGGTTAAACGCGAGATTAATCCGGAACTGGTTGAGCAAGCCACGGTACAGGACGAAGAGTTTCGCCTGCGCGAAGGCGCTGATGGACAAAAGAGAGACAGTGAAGACAACGAGTTAGCGGCAGAGTTATCGCCAGACCCGCATCAGGCGCGTTTCTTACGTGGTGGTTGAAACGTAGGGCAAACGCGCCCAATCTGTTACACTTCACGAACATTTTACTGATAAGCAGGCTCTGAGATGGTTGACGATTCACAAGACACAACGCACTTTGGCTTTCAGACTGTCGCCAAAGCGCAGAAAGCTGACATGGTGGCCCACGTATTTCATTCCGTGGCGGCGAAGTACGATGTGATGAATGACTTGATGTCATTCGGCATTCATCGCTTGTGGAAGCGCTTCACCATCGACTGTAGCGGTGTGCGTCGTGGACAAACGGTACTGGACCTTGCCGGCGGCACGGGCGATTTGACCGCGAAATTCTCCCGTCTGGTGGGTGAAACCGGGCGTGTTGTTCTGGCTGATATTAACGACTCCATGCTGAAAATGGGGCGTGAGAAGCTGCGTAACATCGGCGTGGTGGGGAATGTGGAATATGTTCAAGCAAACGCCGAGGCACTGCCGTTCCCGGACAATACCTTTGACTGCATCACTATCTCTTTTGGCCTGCGTAACGTCACCGATAAAGAAAAAGCGCTGCGCTCAATGTATCGCGTGCTGAAGCCGGGCGGACGTCTGCTGGTGCTTGAGTTCTCCAAACCGATTATCGAGCCACTGAGCAAAGCCTACGACGCCTATTCATTCCATGTTCTGCCGCGTATTGGCGAACTGGTGGCAAACGACGCAGAAAGCTACCGCTATCTGGCGGAATCCATTCGCATGCACCCGGATCAGGACACCCTGAAGGCTATGATGCAGGATGCGGCGTTTGAAAACGTTGAGTATTTCAACATGACGGCGGGTGTCGTCGCACTGCATCGCGGTTATAAGTTCTGAGTGGAGGTGTCCTGTGCCCTTTAAACCCTTAGTCACCGCAGGCATCGAGAATGTACTGAATGCCTTTCTCTATCGCGCGCCAGCGCTAAAAGCCGCGCGGCAGCGACTTAACGGGAAGGTATTGCGGATCGTTTTAAAAGAGTTCTCGACGCCGCTTGTGCTGGTCTTCAGCGAACGCCAGCTTGATGTTCTGGGGGAGTGGGAAGGAGACGCCGACTGCTCTGTCATCACGCGCATGAGCGTGCTGCCAAAACTGCGTGACCGCCAGCAACTGACGGCGCTGATCCGCAGCGGTGAGCTGGAAGTGGAAGGCGACATTCAGGTCGTACAAAATTTCGTTGCGCTCAGCGATTTAGCCGAGTTTGACCCGGCGGAACTGCTTGCCCCGTTTATTGGCGACATTGCAGCGGAAGGGATCGGCAAAGCCCTGCATGGTGGTACCGCCTTCCTGCGTAAAAGCCTGCAACGTCAGCAGCGCTATGCGGCAGAAGTGCTGACTGAAGAGTGGCGTATGGCCCCCGGACCGCTGGAAGTGGCCTGGTTCGCGGAAGAGACTGCGGCTGTTGAACGTGCGGTTGATGCGTTAACCAAACGGCTGGAAAAACTGGAGGGCAAATGACGCCTGGTGAAATTCGGCGCCTCTATTTTATCGTCCACACCTTTTTGAGTTACGGGCTCGATGAGCTTATCCCCAAAATGCGTATCACGCTGCCGCTTCGTATCTGGCGGCGGATGTTGTTCTGGATGCCTAATCGCCACAAAGGACAGCCGCTGGGTGAACGCCTGCGTCTGGCGCTACAGGAGCTGGGCCCGGTATGGATTAAATTCGGCCAAATGCTCTCGACCCGTCGCGATCTTTTCCCGCCCCAGATTGCCGATCAGCTGGCACTGCTGCAGGATCGCGTGGCCCCGTTTGACGGCGTGCGCGCGAAAAAACAGATCGAAGAGGCGATGGGCAATATTCCTGTTGAGACCTGGTTCGACGATTTCGACATTCAGCCGCTGGCTTCTGCCTCCATTGCCCAGGTGCATACCGCGCGTCTGAAAGAGAATGGCAAAGAAGTCGTTATCAAAGTTATCCGCCCGGATATTCTGCCGATCATCAAAGCGGACATGAAGCTTATCTATCGTCTGGCGCGCTGGGTTCCGCGTCTGCTCCCTGACGGACGCCGCCTGCGCCCGCTGGAAGTGGTACGGGAATATGAAAAAACGCTGATCGATGAACTAAACCTGCTGCGCGAATCGGCAAACGCCATTCAGCTACGGCGCAATTTTGAAAACAGCCCGATGCTGTATGTTCCTGAAGTCTATTCTGACTACTGCAGCCAGAACATGATGGTCATGGAACGTATTTACGGTATTCCCGTCTCGGATGTCGTGGCCCTGGAGAAACAGGGAACGAACATGAAGCTGCTGGCTGAACGTGGCGTACAGGTCTTCTTTACTCAGGTCTTCCGCGACAGCTTTTTCCACGCAGACATGCATCCGGGCAATATCTTTGTGAGCTATGAGCATCCGGACGACCCGCAATATATCGGCATTGATTGCGGTATTGTCGGCTCGCTCAATAAAGAAGATAAGCGTTATCTGGCGGAGAATTTTATCGCCTTCTTTAATCGTGACTACCGTAAAGTGGCTGAACTGCACGTTGACTCAGGTTGGGTTCCGCCGGACACCAATGTCGAAGAGTTTGAGTTTGCCATCCGTACCGTCTGTGAACCGATTTTTGAAAAACCGCTGGCGGAAATCTCGTTCGGTCACGTGTTGCTGAATCTGTTTAACACCGCTCGCCGCTTCAATATGGAAGTGCAGCCACAGCTTGTTTTACTTCAGAAAACATTACTTTACGTTGAAGGTGTAGGTCGACAGCTCTATCCTCAGTTAGACTTGTGGAAGACCGCGAAACCGTTCCTGGAATCCTGGATTAAGGATCAGGTTGGCATTCCGGCTCTGGTACGAGCTTTCAAAGAGAAAGCCCCGTTCTGGGTTGAAAAAATGCCGGAACTTCCTGAACTGGTGTATGACAGTTTGCGTCAGAGCAAGAACCTTCAGCTCAGCATGGATAAAATCGCCCACGAGCTTCAGTCGAACCGCGTACGCCAGGGCCAGTCTCGCTATCTGTTTGGCATTGGCGCAACCCTGCTGCTCAGTGGTACGTTGTTATTAATCAACCGTCCGGACTGGCAGATGATGCCCGCCTGGCTAATGGCTGCCGGAATAGTGGTCTGGTTCGTTGGCTGGAGAAAGACGCGCTGAACAGGCATCGCTATCACCAGGTCGCATACGTATAATGCGGTCTGACTAATTAATCATCTATCTCTGAGGAATATGTATGGGTGGTATCAGTATCTGGCAATTAGTCATTATTGCCGTCATCGTCGTGCTGCTGTTTGGCACCAAAAAGCTCGGTTCTATCGGTTCCGATCTGGGCGCGTCTATCAAAGGCTTCAAGAAAGCAATGAGCGATGATGAGAGCAAGCAGGATAAAACCAGCCAGGACGCTGACTTTACTGCTAAATCCATCTCCGACAAGCAAGAAGATGCCAAAAAGGAAGACGCTAAACGCCACGATAAAGAGCAGGTGTAAGTCGTGTTCGACATTGGTTTTAGTGAGCTGCTGCTGGTCTTTGTGATTGGCCTCATCGTGCTGGGGCCACAGCGTTTACCCGTTGCAGTAAAAACGGTTGTGGGGTGGGTGCGTGCGCTTCGTTCGCTGGCATCCACCGTACAGAACGAGCTGGCGCAGGAACTTAAGCTGCAGGAGTTTCAGGAAAGCCTGAAAAAGGTTGAGAAGGCGAGCATGGATAACCTGACGCCGGAACTGAAAGCCTCCATGGATGAACTGCGCGAAGCGGCAGAATCCATGAAGCGCTCCTACAGCGTTAACGATCCTGAAAAAGCGAGCGATGAAGCGAACACCATCCATAACCCGGTGGTGAAGAACAGTGAAGCGCAGCGCGAGGGCGTAACGCCTGCCAGCGCGGAGCATCAGGCCACCGCGCCTGAACATACGCCGCAGGAACCTGAACTGAAAAAACAGGCGCAGCCGGAAGACCCTGTGGTCAACGCGGCTGAAGCAAAGCCCGCCGCGCCTGTTACCGAATCATCCCCCTCGTCGAGTGATAAAGCGTAAACATGGCAGTAGATGATACTCAACCGCTCATTACGCACCTCATTGAGCTGCGTAAGCGCCTGTTAAACTGCATTATTGCGGTTTTCGTTATTTTCTTATGCCTGGTTTATTTCGCCAACGACATCTACCAGGTTGTCTCCGCGCCGCTGATAAAGCAGATGCCGCTGGGCGCAACGATGATCGCGACGGACGTTGCTTCGCCGTTCTTTACGCCCATTAAGCTCACGTTCTGGGTATCGTTGATCGCTTCTGCACCCATCCTGCTGTATCAGATCTGGGCGTTTGTGGCGCCCGCTCTGTATAAGCATGAACGCAAACTGGTGATCCCGCTGCTGGTCTCCAGCTCGCTGCTGTTCTATATCGGCATGGCGTTTGCCTATTTTGTTGTCTTCCCGCTGGCCTTTGGCTTCCTGACGCATACCGCGCCGGAAGGGGTACAGGTGTCGACCGATATTGCCAGCTACCTCAGCTTTGTGATGGCGCTGTTTATGGCATTCGGCGTGGCGTTCGAAGTGCCGGTTGCGATTGTGCTGCTTTGCTGGGTGGGTGTAACCACACCAGAAGACCTGCGTAAAAAGCGTCCGTATATTCTGGTCGGCGCATTTGTGGTCGGCATGCTGCTGACGCCGCCCGATGTCTTCTCGCAAACGCTGCTGGCCATACCGATGTACTGTCTGTTTGAGGTAGGCGTCTTCTTCTCACGTTTCTATGTGGGGAAAGGGCGTCGGTCAGAGGATGAAGACGACGTCTCTGAAAAGAGCACTGAAGAGTAAAACCAGCCGCCCGTCAGGGCGGTTGTCATATGGGGAATTGCATGTTTGATATTGGACTTAACCTGACCAGTTCACAGTTTGCCAAAGATCGCGACGACGTCGTGGCGCGCGCGTTTGCCGCCGGCGTAAAAGGATTGTTGCTGACAGGCACCAACCTGCATGAAAGCGAGCAGGCGCGACAGCTGGCCCAACGCTACGATCGCTGCTGGTCTACCGCGGGCGTGCATCCTCATGACAGCAGCCAGTGGACGTCGGAGAGCGCTGAAATCATTCACAGGCTGGCGAAAACTGCCGAAGTGGTGGCTATCGGGGAATGTGGGCTCGATTTCAACCGCAATTTTTCCACCCCTGCCGAGCAGGAAAAAGCGTTTACGGCGCAACTTGCCCTGGCGGCCGAGCTTGAAATGCCGGTGTTTATGCACTGTCGCGACGCGCATGAGCGCTTCCTCGCGCTGCTGGATCCCTGGCTGGATAAACTGCCAGGCGCGGTGCTGCACTGTTTTACCGGTTCACGTCAGGAGGCGCTGGACTGTCTGGATCGTGGGCTTTATTTGGGGATTACCGGCTGGGTGTGCGATGAACGCCGCGGGCTGGAGCTTCGCGAACTGTTGCCGGTGATCCCGGCCGACCGGTTGCTCCTAGAAACCGACGCGCCTTATTTATTGCCGCGTGATATGAAACCAAAACCGGCATCGCGACGTAACGAACCGGCATGGCTGGGGCATATTGTCACGAGCGTGGCGCAGTGGCGCGGAGAGGATCCGCACGGGTTATCTGCGCAGACGGATGACAACGTGCGTCGCCTGTTTGGCATTGATTTTTAAACTTTGCGGAAGTCGGTGTTTTTCACGCTCTGTAGCACCTGCTTATTAAGCAGATTGAGCAATAACATGGAGCGTGCTTCACCGTCCGGCTCGGCGAAAATCGCCTGCAGGCCTTCGAAGGCACCTTCGGTGATGACGACACTGTCTCCTGCGTACGGGGTTTCTGGGTCGGTAATATCTTCAGGTTGTTGATAAACCGAAAGCTGATGGATCACCGTCGACGGCACCGTTGCCGGGTGCGCACCAAAACGAACAAAATGGCTGACGCCGCGCGTGGCGCTGATGGTGGTGGTGTGGATCACTTCCGGGTCGAATTCCACGAACAAATAGTTCGGAAATAGCGGCTCACTGACGGTTGTGCGCTTCCCGCGCTGCATTTTTTCAAGCGTGATCACGGGTGTCAGGCAATTTACAGACTGACGTTCTAAATGTTCCTGCGCGCGCTGAAGTTGCCCGCGTTTGCAATACAGTAAATACCAGGCCTGCATAATCACTCTTTCCCTTAGTTTCGGGCGCAAGCATATCAAAACCCTGGCGGGATCGCTAAGTTGATTATAATGGCCGAAAAGGGAACAGGATGCAGAAGTTCACGCTAATTTAACAAAATTACAGCATCACGCAGGCTTACGCCGTATAATGAAGCGCTTACAGAGAGGCCATGATTAACTGCATGAAATACCACGATCTCCGCGACTTCCTGACGCTGCTGGAAAAGCAGGGCGAACTCAAACGCATTACGCTTCCTGTCGATCCTTATCTGGAAATGACAGAAATTGCTGACCGCACCCTGCGTGCCGGTGGCCCGGCGCTTCTGTTTGAAAACCCAAAGGGTTATTCAATGCCGGTGCTGTGCAACCTGTTTGGAACCCCTCGCCGTGTGGCGTTGGGCATGGGCCAGGAGGACGTCACAGCGTTACGTGAAGTGGGTAAATTGCTGGCGTTTCTGAAAGAGCCGGAGCCACCGAAAGGCTTCCGCGATCTGTTCGACAAGCTGCCGCAGTTTAAGCAGGTGCTGAACATGCCAACCAAACGTCTGCGCGGCGCGCCGTGCCAGCAGAAAGTGCTGGAAGGGGATGCGGTAGATCTGACCAAAATCCCGATCATGCAGTGCTGGCCTGAAGATGCCGCGCCACTCATTACCTGGGGGCTCACCGTCACACGCGGGCCGCATAAAGAGCGTCAAAATCTGGGTATTTACCGCCAGCAGCTGATTGGCAAGAATAAGCTCATCATGCGCTGGCTGTCGCATCGCGGCGGCGCGCTGGATTTCCAGGAGTGGTGCGCTGCACACCCGGGCGAGCGTTTTCCGGTCTCAGTTGCGTTAGGTGCCGATCCCGCCACCATTCTGGGCGCGGTAACGCCAGTGCCGGATACACTCTCTGAATATGCCTTTGCAGGACTGCTGCGTGGCACCAAAACGGAAGTCGTGAAGTGTATCTCTAACGACCTCGAAGTGCCCGCGAGTGCAGAGATTGTCCTGGAAGGTTACATTGAACAGGGCGAGCTGGCACCCGAAGGCCCGTACGGTGACCACACGGGCTATTATAACGAAGTGGATAACTTCCCGGTGTTTACCGTCACGCACATTACCCAGCGTGAAGATGCGATTTATCACTCCACCTATACCGGACGTCCACCGGATGAACCTGCAGTACTGGGCGTGGCGCTGAATGAGGTGTTTGTGCCGATCCTGCAAAAGCAGTTCCCGGAAATTGTTGATTTCTATCTGCCGCCGGAAGGATGCTCGTATCGCCTGGCGGTGGTCACAATGAAGAAGCAGTATCCTGGTCACGCTAAACGCGTGATGATGGGCGTATGGTCTTTCCTGCGCCAGTTTATGTATACCAAATTTGTGATTGTCTGCGATGATGACGTTAACGCCCGCGACTGGAATGATGTTATCTGGGCCATTACCACGCGAATGGATCCGGCGCGCGATACGGTGTTAGTGGAAAACACGCCGATAGATTATCTGGATTTTGCCTCGCCGGTCTCCGGTCTTGGCTCAAAAATGGGACTGGATGCCACAAATAAATGGCCTGGCGAAACCGACCGTGAATGGGGTCGCCCGATCAAGAAAGATCCTGCTGTGACCGCGCGAATTGACGCGATCTGGGACGAACTGGCCATAATGAATAACGGTAAACCGCAGGCTGACCGTTAAGCCCTATAGACTTCCCGACAGAGAGAGCGAATGACAACCTTAAGCTGTAAAGTGACCTCGGTAGATGCTATCACCGACACCGTATATCGCGTCCGTTTAGTGCCTGAAGCGGCATTCTCTTTCCGTGCTGGTCAGTACCTGATGGTCGTGATGGATGAACGTGATAAGCGTCCTTTCTCTATGGCCTCAACGCCAGCGGAGCAGGAATTTATTGAGCTTCATATTGGTGCGTCAGAGCTTAACCTGTATGCAATGGCCGTCATGGACCGCATTCTTAAAGAGCGCGAGATCGTGGTGGATATTCCACACGGTGATGCATGGCTGCGTGACGATGAAGACCGTCCGCTGATCCTGATTGCCGGTGGTACAGGCTTCTCCTACGTGCGCTCTATTCTGTTGACGGCCCTGGCGCGTAACCCGAACCGTGATATCACTATCTACTGGGGTGGCCGCGAAGAGAAACATCTCTACGATCTCTCTGAGCTTGAAGCGCTGAGCGTTAACCATCGCAACCTGCGTGTTGAACCGGTGGTTGAGCAGCCGGAAGAGGGCTGGCGTGGGCGTAGCGGCACAGTGCTGACGGCGGTACTGCAGGATCATGGCACGCTGGCAGGGCACGATATCTATATCGCTGGCCGCTTTGAGATGGCGAAAATTGCCCGTGACCTGTTCTGTAACGAACGTGATGCGCGTGAAGATCGTCTGTTTGGCGATGCTTTTGCGTTTATCTAAATAAAAAACCCGCCCCTGACAGGCGGGAAGAACGGCAACTAAACTGTCTCTCTTCGCAAATGGCGTCACTTGCGGCGAGGTACCTCTCGTAGGCCGGGAAAGCGCAGCACCTCCCGGCAAAAGCCCGATGGCGCGATGCTTATCGGGCCTACGTTATAGCCTTACACTCTCTCAAACACCGTTGCGATACCCTGACCCAACCCAATACACATCGTTGCCAGACCAAACTGCGCGTCTTTGCGTTCCATCAGGTTAATCAGCGTTGTGCTGATACGCGCCCCGGAGCAGCCCAGCGGGTGACCGAGGGCGATCGCGCCGCCGTTGAGGTTAATTTTCTCGTCGATCTGCTCCATCAGCCCCAGATCTTTAATGCACGGCAGGATCTGCGCGGCGAAGGCTTCGTTCATCTCGAACACGTCGATATCACTGGTGGTCAATCCCGCTTTCTTCAGCGCCAGCTTCGAGGCCGGAACCGGGCCGTAACCCATGATAGAAGGATCGCAGCCTACCACCGCCATTGAGCGCACCCGGGCGCGAGGCGTTAACCCCAGCTCGCGGGCGCGGCTTTCGCTCATTACCAGCATCGCGGCCGCTCCGTCAGACAGCGCCGACGAGGTACCTGCCGTGACCGTACCGGTGACCGGGTCAAACGCCGGGCGCAGGGTGGATAGCGCTTCAACGGTGGTTTCCGGGCGGATCACTTCGTCGTAGCTGAACTGCTTCAGAACGCCATCAGCATCATGGCCGCCGGTCGGGATGATCTCATTCTTAAACGCGCCGGATTGCGTGGCGGCCCATGCACGAGCATGAGAACGCGCGGCGAAGGTATCCTGCATTTCACGGCTAATTCCGTGCAGGCGGGACAGCATTTCAGCGGTCAGGCCCATCATTCCTGCGGCTTTCGCCACGTTACGGCTCATGCCCGGGTGGAAATCGACCCCGTGGCTCATTGGCACATGGCCCATGTGCTCCACGCCGCCGACCAGGCAGGCCTGCGCGTCACCGGTCATGATCATACGCGCCGCATCATGCAGTGCCTGCATTGAGGAGCCGCACAGACGGTTGACGGTAACTGCCGGCACCGAATGTGGGATCTCCGCCAGCAGCGAAGCATTGCGGGCGATGTTGAAGCCCTGCTCAAGCGTCTGTTGCACACAGCCCCAGTAGATATCGTCGAGCGCAGCCGGGTCCAGCGCCGGATTACGCGCCAGCAGGCTACGCATCAGGTGCGCTGAGAGATCCTCTGCACGCACGTTACGGAATGCGCCGCCTTTTGAACGGCCCATCGGGGTGCGAATCGCATCAACAATGACAACCTTTTCCATTGTGACTCCTTAAGCCGTTTTCAGCTCGCCAACCGGACGGGCTGGCTCAACTGCTGGGTAATAGGATTCGTTATGGCGCGCTTTATTACGCAGCCCTTCCGGCACGTCATACAGCGGGCCGAGGTGCTGATACTGCTGCACCATATCGAGATAGCGGGCGCTGCCGAGCGTATCCAGCCAGCGGAACGCGCCACCGTGGAACGGAGGGAAGCCCAGGCCATAGACCAGCGCCATATCGGCTTCTGCCGGACTGGCGATAATGCCTTCTTCCAGGCAACGCACCACTTCGTTGATCATCGGAATCATCATCCGGGCGATGATTTCATCGTCCGTGAAGTCACGTTTTGGCTGGCTAACCCCGGCCAGCAGGCTATCCACCGCCGGATCTTCTTCTTTCTTCGGTTTGCCTTTGCTGTCTTCTTTATAGCGCCAGAAGCCCAGACCGTTTTTCTGACCAAAGCGGTTGGCGTCAAACAGGGCGTCAATCGCATCGCGATAATCTTTCTGCATGCGCTGTGGGAAGCCCGCCGCCATAACCGCTTGCGCGTGATGCGCGGTATCAATGCCAACCACATCCAGCAGATACGCCGGCCCCATCGGCCAGCCGAACTGTTTTTCCATCACTTTGTCGACTTTGCGGAAGTCCGCGCCGTCGCGCAGCAGCTGGCTGAAACCAGCGAAGTAAGGGAACAGTACGCGGTTGACGAAGAAGCCCGGGCAGTCGTTGACCACAATCGGGGTTTTGCCCATCTTAATGGCCCACGCCACCACTTTTGCGATGGTGTCGTCAGAGGTTTTTTCGCCGCGGATCACTTCGACCAGTGGCATGCGATGCACCGGGTTGAAGAAATGCATTCCGCAGAAGTTTTCCGGGCGCTTCAGGACGCTTGCCAGCTCGCTAATCGGAATCGTCGAGGTGTTAGAGGCCAGTACGGTCTCCGGACGCACTTTCTCTTCCGTTTCGGCCAGTACCGCTTTCTTCACTTTCGGGTTCTCTACCACGGCCTCAACCACCACATCGACGCGGTCAAAACCGGTGTATTCCAGTACGGGCTGGATAGTAGAGATCACGCCTGAGAGTTTCAGACCGTCAATTTTGCCGCGTTCCAGCTGTTTATTGAGCAGCTTGGCCGCTTCGGTCATCCCCAGCGTCAGGGATTTCTCGCTGATGTCTTTCATCACCACCGGCACGCCCTTCCAGGCGGACTGGTAAGCGATGCCACCGCCCATAATGCCAGCGCCAAGTACCGCCGCATGTTTTGGCGTCTCAACGTTTTTCGTCAGCTGTTTTGCTTTACCTTTCACGAACTGATCGTTGAGGAAGATACCCACCAGCGCACGGGCTTCATTGGTATGTGCCAGCGGGACAAAGCTCTGGTTTTCGAGTTTCAGGGCTTCGTCACGGCCAAAGCGGGCTGCGGCTTCGATGGTTTTCACCGCCGTGATCGGCGCCGGGTAGTGTTTACCCGCCGTCTGCATCACCATCCCCTTGGCGATGGTGAAACTCATGGCTGCTTCAATCTTGCTGAGCTTTAACGGCTCCAGTTTCGGCTGGCGTTTGGCCTTCCAGTCGAGATCGCCGTTAATGGCCTGACGCAGAATGGCGAGGGAGCCTTCAATCAGTTTTTCTGGCTTCACGACGCCATCAACCAGGCCGATTTTTTGCGCCTGCTCTGCGCCAACATCTTTACCTGCGGCAATAATTTCCAGCGCGCTGTCGGCACCCAGCATGCGCGGCATACGTACGGAGCCGCCAAAGCCCGGCATAATGCCCAGTTTGGTTTCCGGCAGGCCGATGCGCAGATCCGGTGTGGCGAGGCGGTAGTCGGTGGCCAACACGCATTCACAGCCGCCGCCCAGCGCGTAGCCGTTAACGGCGGAAAGGGTCGGGACAGGCAGATCTTCCAGACGATTAAAGACGCTGTTGGCAAAGTGCAGCCACTGGCTCAGCTGTTCTTCAGGCACCAGGAACAGTGAAAGAAATTCGGTGATATCGGCACCAACAATAAAGGCCGCTTTGTTCGAGCGCAGCAGCAGCCCCTTTAAATCAGTTTGCTTTTCAAGTACATCCAGCGCCTGGCCAAGACTGGCCACCGTCGCGGTATCAAGCTTGTTGACTGAGCCGGGGGCATCGAACACCAGTTCGGCAATGCCATCTTCCAGCCAGTTGAGGTACAGGGTGTCGCCTTTGTAGAGCATGTCAGTCTCCTGAATCCAGCAAGTGGATCTGGTCATACCAGATGAGTCGGAGTGTGGGATTTATGTTAATAAAATGCAAATTACTCATTAAGAAATTGCTGCATTGATCACGGTCGGTGGAAATCACGCAGCCGGAGACAGGTGTGCTAAGATGCGAGGACTTGAGGTCAAAAAAACGAAAGGAAGAATGATGGACTCACTGGCTTCGCTTTATAAAAATCATATCGTTACCCTACAGGAACGTACCCGTGATGTACTTGCCCGCTTTAAGCTGGATGCGCTGTTAATCCACTCCGGCGAGCTGATGAATACCTTCCTGGATGACCATGCGTATCCGTTTAAGGTTAACCCGCAGTTTAAAGCCTGGGTGCCGGTAACACAGGTGCCAAATTGCTGGTTGCTGGTGGATGGCGTGAACAAGCCGAAACTGTGGTTCTATCTGCCTGTGGATTACTGGCACAACGTTGAGCCGCTGCCGACCAGCTTCTGGACAGAAGAAGTGGACGTCATGGCTTTACCAAAAGCCGACGGTATTGGCAGCCAGTTGCCTGCCGCGCGTGGCAATATTGCCTACATTGGCCCGGTCCCGGAGCGTGCGCTGGGTCTGGATATCCCGGCAGACAAACTCAACCCGAAAGGGGTGCTGGATTTCCTGCACTATTACCGCGCGTATAAAACCGACTACGAACTTTACTGCATGCGTGAAGCGCAAAAAACGGCGGTGAATGGTCACCGTGCAGCGCATGAAGCCTTCCAGTCCGGTATGAGCGAGTTCGATATCAATCAGGCGTACCTCACCGCGACCGGTCACCGTGACACCGATGTGCCGTACAGCAACATTGTCGCTCTGAATGAGCATGCCTCTGTGCTGCATTACACCAAACTGGATCACCATGTGCCGTCTGAGATGCGCAGCTTCCTGCTGGACGCAGGCGCAGAGTACAACGGCTACGCGGCTGACCTGACCCGTACCTGGGCGGCCAATGCGGATACCGATTTTGCGCATCTGATTAAAGACGTCAACGATGAGCAACTGGCGCTTATCAGCACCATGAAAGCCGGAACCAGCTATGTGGATTACCATATCCAGTTCCATCAGCGCATCGCTAAACTGCTGCGTAAACACCAGATCGTGAAAGACATGAGCGAAGAGGCGATGGTCGAAAACGATCTGACCGGACCCTTTATGCCGCACGGTATCGGCCACCCGCTGGGTCTGCAGGTTCATGATGTTGCGGGCTTTATGCAGGATGATACCGGCACGCACCTCGCCGCGCCGTCTAAATATCCTTACCTGCGTTGCACGCGTATCCTTGAGCCGCGCATGGTGCTGACCATCGAGCCGGGGATCTACTTTATCGAATCGCTGTTAGCGCCATGGCGCGAAGGTCAGTTCAGCAAGCACTTCAACTGGGAAAAAATTGACGCGCTGAAGCCGTTTGGCGGTATTCGTATCGAAGATAACGTCGTGATTCATGAGAACGGTATCGAGAATATGACGCGAGACCTGAAGCTGGCCTGATGGAAAGCTGGCTGATACCGGCTGAGCCGGTCACCTTTGTTGAAGAAATCAAGAAAAGCCGCTTTATTACGCTGCTGGCACATACCGATGGCGTAGAGGCGGCAAAGGCGTTTGTTGAGTCTGTCCGCGCTGCGCATCCCGACGCCCGTCACCACTGCGTGGCGTGGGTCGCCGGGCCGCCAGACGATTCGCAGCAGCTGGGTTTTTCTGATGACGGTGAACCGGCGGGTACTGCCGGTAAACCTATGCTTTCCCAGCTCATGGGCAGTGGCGTGGGTGAAATCACCGCCGTGGTTGTTCGCTACTACGGCGGCATTTTATTAGGTACCGGTGGGCTGGTGAAAGCGTATGGCGGGGGCGTACAGCAGGCGCTTAATATGTTGGTCACTACCCGCAAAACGCCACTCACCGAATATACTTTGTTGTGCGACTACGCCCAGCTATCGGGTGTCGAAGCGCTGCTTAAACAGTTTAACGGTGTGATTGCACACAGTGATTACCAGGCAATGGTGCAATTGCGCGTGGCGCTTCCTCAGGCTGAACAGGCTGCTTTTTCGGCAAAACTGGCGGATTTTAGTCGCGGTTCGTTGCAATTGCTGCCGATTGAAGAATAATCCCCACCTCACTTTTTGAATACCAAAGGAAGCGGCAGAGATGCATTTTCGTGCCATAACCCGAATCGTTGGACTGCTGGTCATACTTTTTTCCGGGACAATGATTCTCCCAGGACTGGTGGCGCTTATCTACCGGGACGGCGCGGGGCGGGCATTTACCCAGACCTTCTTTGTTGCGCTGGCGATTGGCTCGCTGCTGTGGTGGCCAAACCGTCGTCAGAAAGGTGAGCTGAAATCACGTGAAGGGTTTCTGATTGTGGTGCTGTTCTGGACGGTGCTGGGAAGCGTCGGTTCGCTGCCCTTTATCTTCTCTGAACAGCCCAATCTGAGCATCACGGATGCCTTTTTTGAATCCTTCTCCGGCTTAACGACTACCGGCGCGACTACGCTGGTTGGGCTGGATTCGTTACCCCACGCCATTCTCTTTTATCGCCAGATGCTGCAATGGTTCGGTGGTATGGGGATCATTGTTCTGGCGGTGGCCATCCTTCCTATCCTGGGCGTCGGGGGCATGCAGCTATACAGGGCAGAAATGCCAGGGCCACTGAAAGATAACAAGATGCGCCCGCGTATTGCCGAGACGGCGAAGACCCTGTGGCTGATTTATGTTTTACTGACTGTTGCCTGTGCGCTGGCGCTGTGGTTTGCCGGTATGCCCGCGTTCGATGCCATCGGGCACAGCTTCGCGACAATCGCCATCGGCGGATTCTCTACCCACGATGCCAGTGTGGGCTACTTTGATAGTCCAACGATCAACACCATTATTGCTATTTTCCTGCTGATCTCCGGCTGTAACTACGGTCTACACTTCTCATTACTCAGCGGACGTAGCCTGAAGGTGTACTGGCGCGACCCGGAGTTCCGTATGTTTATTGGCGTCCAGCTCACGCTGGTGGTCATCTGTACGCTGGTGCTCTGGTTCCATGATGTCTATAACTCGGCATTGACCACGCTAAACCAGGCGTTCTTCCAGGTGGTGTCGATGGCGACAACCGCAGGTTTTACCACGGACAGCATTGCGCGCTGGCCGCTGTTCCTGCCTGTGCTGCTGCTGTGCTCGGCATTTATTGGTGGTTGCGCAGGGTCGACGGGCGGTGGCCTGAAGGTGATTCGTATTCTGCTGCTCTTCAAGCAGGGGAACCGTGAATTAAAACGCCTGGTTCACCCGAATGCAGTCTATAGCATCAAGCTGGGCAACCGTGCCCTGCCGGAACGTATTCTCGAAGCGGTGTGGGGATTTTTCTCGGCGTATGCCCTGGTCTTTATCGTCAGTATGCTGGCAATCATCGCGACGGGGGTGGATGATTTCTCTGCCTTTGCGTCCGTTGTGGCAACACTTAATAACCTCGGGCCTGGCCTGGGGGTCGTGGCGGATAACTTTGCCAGTATGAACCCGGTCGCGAAATGGATCCTAATCGCCAATATGCTGTTTGGGCGTCTTGAGGTCTTTACGCTGCTGGTGCTGTTCACCCCAACATTCTGGCGCGAGTAAGGAGTCGTCGGTGAAAACACTTATTCTGTTCTCTACGCGAGACGGGCAAACGCGTGAGATTGCCTCTTATCTGGCTTCTGAACTACAAGAGCTGGGCATTTACTCTGATGTGGTGAACCTGAACCGTACGGAGCAAATCGCCTGGCAGGATTACGACCGCGTGGTGATTGGGGCGTCTATACGTTACGGGCATTTCCATCCTGCGCTGGATCGCTTTGTGAAAAAGCATACGGCAGCGCTCAATAAGCTGCCCGGGGCGTTCTACTCGGTCAATCTGGTGGCCCGCAAACCTGAAAAACGTACACCGCAGACCAACAGCTACACGCGCAAGTTTTTGCTGAATTCGCCGTGGCAGCCAGACCTGTGTGCCGTCTTTGCAGGGGCGCTGCGTTATCCCCGCTACCGCTGGTATGACCGCTTTATGATTCGGCTGATTATGAAAATGACCGGCGGTGAAACCGATACGCGTAAAGAAGTGGTTTACACCGACTGGACGCAGGTGAGCAGTTTTGCCCGGGGAATCGCGCATTTATCACCCGAATCGCGGCGTATTTAAGCGTGGAGTTTGAAAAGTGAGCGAACGAAAAGTTTTTTGTATTTTGTGCTTGTCACTTCAGAATAACTCCCTATAATGCGCCTCCACTGACACGGAACAACGGCACACACGCCGCCGGGTCAGCAGG